>CACLYL010000012.1 GCA_902611135.1 uncultured Fidelibacterota bacterium
AATTGAAACACGAATTTTATTTACATCAATATTTGATACTCTTCGATAATTAGGATCTCCTCTCTCACTTGATTGAGAAAGAGCTATTCCTATCAATAAAAGATTTAAAAGAAATTTTACCACAAAAACTGAAGTCCTAATTGAACCTGTCTTGGAGGATCATACCAATCAGGTCTATTAAAAAATTGTTCTAGAGTATTTGGTCTCATTGGTTCAAAAGGACTTAATGCCTGTGCTCTTGATCGTTCAATAGTTTCATTTGCTTTTCCTGAATCCCCATATACTGAAATTTGATTTCTCCGATCGGTCAAATTTTGTATTCTGACATAAAATTTTCCGTTTATTTTACCAAGTGTTAAATCTCTGTGAACTTTTAAATCGAGCCTGAAGGTAGTTGGCTTCCTTCGACTATTTCGAAGCAAAACATTCGATAGGACCTCACCTTGACTTTCATAATTAGTAATCTGAGGCGTGTATGGATAGCCCGAGCCAAACTGAAAGACAGTATTGGCACCCCATTTCTTATAATTACCAAAAATAGAACCGTTTAAATTATGAGTCTGATCCCAATCAAGCGGTATGATTGATCTCGTTGGCTCATTTCCAGCAAGCACAGCACCGAATTCTTCAACAGGATTTGAATTTGCCCCTTCGGCAACTTGATAAGTGTAATCTAACTGGCCTCCTAATAAATTGCTAAAGCGACGGTAGATTGTGGCGATGATACCTCTGGAGTTTGAATAATCCTTATTTACAAATGTGTAATATGCTTTTCCATCACCCAAGTCGATAGGAATACCACTAGAGACATAATTTCTAGCATCTCGATAAAAAGCTTTTAGTTCAAATCGAGTGTTTGCTGCAATTTCCTGTTTAAGGCCTAATTCGTAACTAACAGTCGTCTCTGGTTCAAGGTCTGGATTCCCGAAAATGCCAAAGTTAGATCCTGTTTCACTAAGTTTGTAATCGGTTTCATCATACAAAAGGGAGAAATCCGGAATTTTAAAAAAGTAGCCGTAGGCAAAGTGGATGACTCCCTTATCCGATATAGGATATGCAACTGCTGCTCTGGGACTTATTAATGATTTTACCGTTGTATTTTTCCACCAACCAGTTTTATTGCTTAGTTCTGGCTGATCATTAAAACGATCATAATAATTTGCGTAAGTATAACTTATTTGATTTCCGTTGCTATCGACTTCAGTGTAGGATATGTCGCCCCAACTTATATTTTCTAGTTGATCCAATGAAAGCGTATCAAGAGCTGGATTACGAGGGTCTTTAATATAAGGTTCATGTATATTATTGGGTATTTTAGCTTTTGGATCAAAACTTTCATATCGTAGACCAAAGTTGATTATCATATCTTTATATTCAATTTTATCTTGAGCATAAATTGCAAACTCTGTGGGCTTAAAAGTATAACTTGTCCTTGTAAAACTTCCTTTTCCAGGAATGATTGGAGTGTAAACTTGATCAGTGAGGGTAGAGTCTAAGATTGAATAATTATCTAATATTAAAGAGTGCTCAGAAAAATCTAAGCCAAATTTTATTTGATTATATCTGTTCACCTGACTTGTATAGTCTAGTTTTACGTTACGCGTTTTTGTCTCTCTTTTAAAACGTCGATTATCAACTCCAGCTCTATATAGTGAGTATGCTGGATAATATTGAACTTGATCACCGTACTGCTCAATAATATGCTCAGGAATCCGATTTTCCTGTCTAGCTACAAACAAACTATCAGGAGTAATATATCTTCTATCCAATGGATCCTCAAAGAGATGCGATTCATAGTTAAAGGTGTTTTCACTTATTTTAGCCTCAAAAAAGGATGTAGCAGATAATGAGTGGGTTAAGTTAAAACCAAAAAATTTTCCTTCATTGTAGTTTGTAATCTGAGCATTTTCTAGAAACTGTAAAAAGTGATTGTAGTCTTGGCCTTTTCTAGAATTTATAATCGTATTTATTTTAAATATTGTATTCTTTAATAAATTAAAGGTTATCTTGTTTTGAGATGACCACGAATCATACCAATTCAGGCCTCTATAGTAAGGCTCTTTTTGAGTTTCAACCCCATCTAAATATAAATTGTTATTTAAATCACTAAATATTGTATCTCCATATATTGTAAATGTCTGTAACCCGTTTAACCAACCGTTTGATTGATTCACTCGCCCACTTGAGTAAAATGTAACTTTATCTTTAATGATTGGACCGCTTATGTTTGCCGAAAAACTATAATCATCCTGAACATCAAATTTTTCTAAATTGTTATAAATGTTATCGCCGCTTTGATAATCACCTGCATAAGTGTGTATGGAACCTTCAAACTTATTTCCGCCATCTTTTGTAACCATATTTACGACACCTGTTAAAGCTCTTCCATATTCAGCATTAAATGTTCCACTAATAACTTGAAGTTCTTGGATGTTATCGTTTTCAATTTGAACACCAATCCCACCGCTGTAAACATCTGACATAGGTACCCCATCAACCATGTAAGAAACTTCACTTGTTCTGCCACCTCGCATGTGGATTCCACCGTCGGAATCTACAGTGACTCCACCTTGTAATCTTAATACCTCCTCGACCTCAGTTACTGGCATCCCATCCAATTCTTCTGAGCTTATGATTGCCTCTGACTGAGTTACATCAAATTGTATTAATTTCTTCTCAGCTATAACAACTACCTCCTCACCTTCTATTACACTGCTTACCAACCCTCCATTCAATGTAATGGTTTTATCAGAGATAATTGTAACTCCATCATTAATGACTCTCTTATATCCAATCATCTCAAAGCGTACCTTGTAATTCCCAGGCGAAATATTCAATAAAATATATTCACCTAATTCATTTGATGATGTACCCATGTAAGTATCCTCAATAATGATATTACATCCGATAAGGGGATCTCCCGTATCCTTATCTATTATTTTTCCAACTAGTTTTCCAGTGGTTCCTGAAAGAGCCATTGAATTAAGAACGATAAAAGATATTATTTTTAGTTTAATTTTCATATTATTCTCACATAATAAACTTTTTAATTAAAGTACTATCTACATTTACAATTGAGTTTGATAAAAGATGATTTCTAAAATTGAAATAGTTTTCTTTATCGTTATCAGAGATATTGAAATCATCTTTCTTTCCAATTTTTTCTAACACATATTTAATCGTAAAATTTTCTTTCTCTTTTTTTAACGAGGTGATAAAGTTTTCACTCTTATTTAGATTTTTAGTTAACGCATTGTCAATATATACTTCTCGACAGATTAAACCAATTATGGATTGCTTTAATTCAAATGAAGAATTAATCCTTGAAAGCTGACGATTGGAAAGTTCATTTAATTTGTCAAGCGCCATTCCTACGGACCATCTATCATTTTGAAACTCCACAAGCAATTTATTTTCTAATTTTTCAATATCTTTTAAATCTACTGAAATGAGAAATGTATAAAAATCTTCCAAAGTTTTTTCTTCAAATAGAATATTTTGATCATTTGCCGTCTCATCTGTATATCGTAATAATCTTGATTTTTGTTTAAAATTTTCAATTTTACTTTTTAATTTTTTTTCATTTAAAAGAAAATCTTCTTCTTTCAAAAATACGTTATATTCAATTGCATTAACATGTATAATGCTATATCCATCTTGAGTTCTTACTGGATCTGAGGCAGAACCAGTTTTTAATGAAAAAGCATGATGAGCAAATACAGGATCTAAGTCATCAAAGGAATACCATCCCAAAGCTCCTCCATTAGAACGTAATATTGAATCCTGAAAACATTCTTTTGCTAATTTATCCCATCTTTCACCCTTATTTAATCTTGCCTTTAGTTCATCTATATAATTCTTACTTTTTGAGAATATATGTTTTACGTGTATAGATGAATTTTGCCATTTAAAGTACTTTCTCATTTCATCTTTTGTGACTAAAACATCATTATTTACTACTTCATCAAAATACTGATTTAAGAGCAATTGATCATTAATATTCCTTAATCGAGCTTGATAAAGTGAATCCTGATCATACTTCTGATCAGCCGAGTATTTTAAAATAAGCTCTACATCAATTATACTATTTAAAAAGGCATATCGATTTAAAAGATTGTCCTTTTGATAAATTTTATCTAAAAAGTTTTGGTAATTTTCTTTAAAACTCGATAATGATATCTTTTGTTTATCAATGCTTGCAATAATGCTCTCCTCTGAAGTAGAGCAGGCTAAAAAGTAAATTAAAGCTGGAATCAAAATTATTGATTGAGATACCTTCATTTTAAAGTGTAAATTCTAATAATTTGAATCCAATAGGCGGAATAGTAATTTCTTCTTTCCACTTTTTCTTTTTACCGCTTATGACTTCATGATAAAACTTTTGATTTTTAATAAGCTCATTATATTTATTGGTCAAAACTTTAATTTTTTGGTCTGTTGGGTTAATCAACAATCCTACAACCCTTTTTTCATCATACCTAAATAGTGAATATACATTATCATTGAACGAGGTAAACTGCATCATTTTGCCATTGTGAATGGTTGGGTTATTTTTTCTCCAATTTAACAGAATGGAATAAAAATCCCAGATATCATTTTCTTGATTTGTGCGTCCCTTTTTAGTAAATGCACTTCTTTCATCATCAGGCCATCCTCCAGGAAAATCTTTCCTTATATCAGCATCCCCTTTTTGTTTAGTACCAAATAAGTTTATTTCAGAGCCGTAATACATTTGAGGAATTCCTCTGGATACCATTAAAAGAGCAAATCCTATTTTATACTTTTTAATATCTTGCCCTATGGTCATGTAAAATCTCTCTGTATCATGATTATCAAGAAAGATGACATTTTTTGTTGGGTCGGGATAAACAAAATCTTGAGCAAAATTATAATAAAGTTCTCTAATATCAGATGAATTTGAATTTTTTCCAATGGCCCTACCAACAGAAGCACTAAATGGAAAATCTATCACAGATGGTAAATAGGACTCATACTCGTCTGGAGAATTAAATCCACTTTGCCAGTAAGCTGTTAATGGAGGTTCATTATTCCATATTTCTCCTACAATACTAAAATTTGGAAATTCAGAGAGAACTGAATTTGCCCATTCAGCCATAGGCTCTTTGAAAGCATACGGATAAGTATCCATTCTTATTCCATCTATACCTGAGTACTCAATCCACCAGTAACTCAGTTGAATTAAATATCTTTGTAAAAGGGGATTATTTTGATTTAAATCAGGCATCTCTGTTACAAAAGGCGCTTCGGTTAACTGTTTTAAATCAAAGCTCGATGCATATGGGTCATTTACAACGCTTACCTCATAATTTGTATGCTTGTAATTAGGATTAGAGTTATACCAATTTAAGGTTGGTGGATCATCGATCCACCAATGTTTATCACCTGAGTGATTATGAATGATATCCATAACAACCTTTAACCCTTTCTCATGGGCAGTTTCAACCAACTCTTTATACTTTTGATTAGTACCAAATCTCGGATCTACTTGATAAAAGTCTGTAGCGGCGTATCCATGATAGGCACCATACACATGATCACCATAACCTCCTGCGATCTCAGGCATATCGTTAATAAAAACAGGAGTCATCCAAATAGCCGTTACACCTAATTCTTTTAAATAATCTAAATGATTAATAATTCCTTGAAAGTCACCTCCATGTCTCAAACCAGGTTTTGTTCTATCTGTTCCCGCTCTTAGTCCCTGGATAAAGTCATTATTTAAATCCCCATTTGAAAAACGATCAGGCATCAATAGGTAGATCACATCAGATGAATTAAAACCATTTGCATAATAACGATTTTTCTCTGGGCCATAAAAAGTATAATTAAATGAGTTTTGAATTGATGGTCCGTTTAAATTGAAAGTATATGTTCCAGGCTTTAGATCGTTCATTAAAAGTAATTTGATAAACAGGTAATTTTCATTATCTGTTTTTTTTAAATCAATAATCTTGATCGAACTACACACTTCTTTATTGCTATCCAGAATTTTTAAAATATTTGAATTACCAATTTTTTCTTTATAAACCATCAACTCCAATTTTCTATCATCAAAGTGCGTCCACCAATTTGGAGGTTCAACTTTTAAATTTTCTGAACCTTTTAGATTTAAAATCATTATCAAACATAAAATTAAATATTTAGTTAAAATTTTCATCGATATCAGATCAGGCCAAGTTCTTTCTTAACATGTAAGGATTATCAGCTTCTAGTCCTCTCAATCGTTTACTTAAAGATGAATAAAGCTTAATCAAGGATTGATAGGTCTCAACATACTTTTTTTCTGGAGTAAAATGTAATTTCTGGTCATACTGAACAAAAGTATCAGATAATTCTTTTAAACTGATTTTATTACCTGATTCATTTTCCCATACCCAAGCTGCATGAATAGCAGCCCCTAAAGCAGCTCCCTCATCTTTGACAGAAACTGTTTTGCAGTTAAAAATATTTGCTATTGTTTGACACCATATTTCAGAAGTTGACATTCCTCCAGTCAAGTGTAAGGTTTTAGGAGTGACTGGTAATTTAATAAATCCATCATGTAGGTTTAGTATTAATCCCTCTAAAATTCCTCTTGAAAGGGTTTCAAGATTTAGGTTCTCAATATTAAAACCAAAGTAAAGAGGACATCCATTTGGTAAGTCGGGAGTTCTTTCTCCTTCGAACCATGGTAAAATAAGATTTCCATTATTGCCAGGCTTTGTCTTTTCAAGCACCTTTTCAAAGGAAGTATGTGACAGATTATTTGCTTCCAAAAAGTTATTGTAAACCCCCGCCATATTAGAGACACAAATTAATGGCATGTAACTTCCAATACTATTGCAAAAGCAAGCTATCTCGCCTGCGGGATCAACAAATGCTTTCTCAAGCATAGTATAAATCGTACCACTTGTTCCAAGGCTGATGGTAACAATCCCAGGCTCGATATTTCCAGTCCCAATTGCGCCGTACATATTATCACCAGAACCAGCATCGATTGTGCATTTTAAATCAAATCCATATTTATGAGCCAATTCATTAGAAATCTTTCCAATACTTTTTGTAGATGATTCTACGGCCGGTAATTTATCAAATAAATCCTTGGAAATGATTTCAACCAGTTTTTTGGACCAAGTCTTACTTACAGGATCCCAAAGTCCGGTACCTGATGCATCGCCATCTTCCATAACCTTAACCCCACCAGTCAAATACCAATTAATATAATTATGAACCAACAAAAAGGAGGCTGTTGCATTAAAATAGTCGATTTCACTTCTAAACATATGAAATATCTTTGACGCTGTATAACCTGTTTTTTGGGAATTACCAATTGCATCAATCATTTTATCTGTTCCACCTATTCCAGCATTTAGTAATTCACACTCAGTTTGAGTTGAAAAATCATTCCATAATTTAGATGTTGGCTTGGCAAGCTTACCATCTTTTGTTAAAGAAACAAGTCCATGTTGCTGAGCAGAAACTGAAATTGATCTTATATTTGGTAAAAGTTTTGTTTTTCTTTTAGCTCTTTCAAAGACAATATGCAAAGCATCGATCCACATTAAAGGATTTGATTCGGAAACACCTTTGGATTGATTTATTGTTGTACCATTTAAGGTTTGAAATTCTGGTAAATCCTTGTCATAATTTATAGAATCATTATAAACAATAACCTGATGAGTTAAATTAATAATAATAAATTTTAGACCCTGTGTAGAAACATCTATGCCGGCGAACATTTTATCCATAGACCCCAAATTTTTAAATTCATTAGAATGTCAACATCAGTGGATCTAGCATTATTTGCTCATCAAAGATCCACATAGTCTAAAAAGTAGAAATGGCTCATTTAGATGAGCCATTTCTAGGTAACTTTTTACTTTAAAAGAGTCATTTTCTTGACTTTATGGAATTTATCTCCAGCTTTAAACTCATAGAGATAGACACCACTCGGCAATGATCTACCAAAACGATCCTTTCCAGCCCAAGTCAGTTTATAGTTTCCTGCGGGGACAGCAGTTTCATTATAAGAGTAAATCTCTGCACCTTTTATTGAAAAAACTCTGAAGCTGATATCAGAATTTATTGGTAATGAAAAATCAAGCTGAGTTGTCGGATTAAAAGGATTTGGGTAATTATCGCTTAAAGTAAATTGAATTGGCAATGATGCTTCATGGTCATTATCCATATAATTTAAGCATATGCCATTAGCATCCCATACTTCTGCATTTACAAGATCCTCATCTGTCGCAAAAACAGTATCTAACTGAAAATCATAAGATGATGGCCATGCACAATCTGCATCAGGATCTTGCCTGAGATATCTAATTCTTGGATGTCCGCCAAGACCTCCGCCTGATTCCTCAACTTCCGCTCCGAGTGATACATCATTAAAACCCCATCTATAGTATACTTGCCACATCATAGGACCATTAAACGTGACGGTGAAATCATAAGTCCCATCACCTTGCGAGACTGCTCCATAGTGATTAAGATCTTGACCGTCCGAAAATCCTTGAGACAAATTTAACCATTTATCATTTGTACGAATAAATACCTCATCTTCGGAAGGATTAAAGTCAGATGCAGAGTTGTCTGTCATATCGATAGAAAAAGTTACATCGATGCTGGTACCATTTGGAACAACGGATCCTGGGAAAGCATCATAGTAAGATTCTTGGGGTAATTCGAGTAATCCAGTGCCATCATCTTCTCCCAAAGCAAATTTACGATTTCCCAAATCGCGAGGAGATGTTTCCCAACCTATCCAATCAACAACAGATTCAGTACCAAAGTTCTCAGATATAGCAGCAATAGATGCTTCAGACAAATGCATGTAAAACGCATACTGTTGTTCAGCGTCAGTTAGTCCGGTAACTTCAATGGCATGACTAAAAATATTTGTCCCAGGTGTTCTTGTCATAGTACACTCGGTGCAGTTGCCCCATCCATTAAAACTACCACGAACTTGCACTTCATCACCATTTCCAATGTTAAAAGCTCTCATACCTAAATTACCTTCCTCATCTAGCCACTCTGTCATATCAACTGAAAAAAGTACTGTCTTGGTAACTTCATTTCCACCTTGAGGAATTATTTCATAATCTGTTATCCCATGTAGAGTTAACATATCTTCTTCTAAATTAAACCCAGGATTATCACCATCAATTAACCATGTCCCCCATCCATCAGAACCGTCACATACCTCACATTCTGTGTCATCTCCATTATCTGTATCAATCGCTCCCCACTGATGGTCGCCAGCGGTCACTCCCTCAACAATAACTGACCAGACACTGTCTCCAGCGGTTTCATCGCCATTTGTTCCATCATCATACATTTGGACTACTCCCCAATCGGTAGCCGAACCTTTGTACATCAGGTCAGTCCATTGTCCAGTGCCATCATGAACAGTAAACATTACTGCTCCCTCAGATACTGCACTATCTGGCGCAATAACATAATCAGTGGCACCACTATATGAACCGTCACCCACGGAAAATGCTGGGTTATCGCCTACAATCATCCAAGTACCCCAACCATCTGAGCCATCACATGCTTCACATTCTGTGCCATCTCCATTATCTGTATCAATCGCTCCCCACTGATGGTCACCATTCGCTGACATATATTCAGCAGTCCAGATATGATCATCAGCTGTAGCATCACCATTTGTCCCATCATCATAGGCTTGAAAGACAGCCCAATTTGAAATGGTACCTTTAAACATAACATCATCTAAGAGCCAACTCCCATCATTTAAAGTTAGTGTTACCATAACTGAGTCGCCTGTTGGAGCAGCTATCACATAATGCGTATTTCCATGATAGGTGAGCAAATCTTCTTCAAGGTTGTAAGATGGATTTGGACCTTGAATAAGCCAAATACCATATTCAGATCCATCATTTTCAATAGCACCCCACTCATGATCACCAGCGGTAATACCTTCAACATGGACAGTCCATACGTGATCGTCGGCGGTTTCATCACCATTTGTGCCATCATCATACATATCAACAACTTCCCAATCCGTAGCAGTGCCTTTGTATTGTATGTCTAAATAACTTTCTGATAAGTCTGTAACTGTAAAAGATATGGTTCCCTCAGCCGGGGCTGTAAAAGCATCTATGGTATAAGTTGTTGTTCCTGAAACATCACCACCATCAGATACGGAATAGGCAGGATTATCACCAACAATTAACCAAGAACCGTAGCCATCTGTTCCATCGCATGCTTCACAAACAGTTCCATCTCCATTATCAGTATCAATGGCTCCCCATTGATGTTCGCCTGCTGTTACATCAATAACAACCGTCCAGATGTGATCATCAGCAGTAGCGTCGCCATTTGTTCCATCATCATACATTTGAGCAAGAGCCCAATCGGTGGCAGTTCCTTTATACATAATGTTATGATTTGACCATGAGTGATCTTCTAAAGTAAACGTAACATCTACTGCAAGAAGGGAGGTTGTTAAAGTTAATAATATAGCTAATTTTTTCATTAGTACTCCTTGAACTAAAGTAGTTTTGACTTAAAAGAACAATTTATCTAGTTGACTGATTATTTAAAATTAATTTTAAAATGCAAGCTAAAATATTTGTTTTACGCACTTAACCTACATAATTTTAAATCGAACAGTCAAATTATATTTTCTTAGTAAAAAATTAAACAAAAATAACTTTTTTAAGCAGAACAAAATAATTTTAAATAATTTTAAGAATTTCTATGAATATCTTGAATTTTTAAGGGAGAATTAATGAAAATATTTACAACATTAGATTGGGGAATTTTATTATTATTTTTTGCCGTTCTGGCAAGTATCATTTATTGGGTTATAAAACAAAAGCAGGAGTCTTCTGAAGATTACTTTTTGGCGGGTCGAAATCTTGGTTGGTTCGTAATTGGAGCTTCTATATTTGCTTCAAATATTGGATCTGAACATATTGTTGGGCTCGCAGGAACAGCAGCAAACAGCGGTATGGTAATGGGCCACTATGAATTACATTCATGGATAATTCTTCTTTTAGGCTGGGTTTTTGTTCCCTTTTATCTTAGAAGTACTGTTTTTACTATGCCTGAATTTCTAGAAAAAAGGTATTCGGAGAGTTCTCGTTGGATACTTACAGTAATTACATTGATTAGTTATATTCTTACAAAAGTTTCTGTTACTGTGTACGCTGGTGCAGTTGTGTTTCAAACTTTAATGGGAATAGAATTCTGGTCAGGGGCACTTCTCATAGTTCTCATAACTGGTGCATACACGATATTAGGGGGACTAAGAGCGGTAATTTACACAGATGCGCTCCAAGCAGTTGTATTAATTTTAGGATCTTTAACAATTACCATTATTGGTCTATTTAAAATTGGAGGCTGGAATAACCTAGTAGAGAGTGTTGGTTCCTCCCACTTTAATATGTTTTTGCCGGCAGATCATCCAGATTTTCCTTGGATAGGTATGGTGTTTGCACCTCCAATTATAGGAATATGGTATTGGTGCACCGATCAATATATTGTTCAAAGAGTTTTATCTGCTCAAAATGAAACTCAAGCTCGAAGAGGCACAATTTTTGGAGCCTATTTAAAGCTTCTTCCGATTTTTATGTTCTTCATACCAGGCTTAATTGCCTTCGCAATGACAAAGTCTGGACAATTATCTTATGATTCATCAGATCAAGTATTCCCAACTTTGGTTCGAGAATTACTTCCATCAGGTATGAGAGGTTTAGTTGCAGGAGGTTTGCTAGCCGCTCTCATGAGTTCATTATCATCTGTTTTTAATTCATGTTCAACACTTTTTACAATGGATATTTATAAAAAGTTAAAACCAAACGCCTCCGAAAAAAAACTTGTTGTAGTTGGAAGAATAGCAACAGGAATTATAGTCATTTCAGGTATTTTATGGATTCCATTAATGAAAGTAGTTTCAAGTGGAGGCCTATACCAATACCTTCAGAGTGTTCAAGCCTATATAGCGCCACCAATTGCAGCTGTTTTTCTTCTTGGAATTTTTTGGAATAGAATTAATTCAAGAGGCGCCCTAGCAGCATTGATTGGTGGATTTTCTGCAGGAATGTTGCGTTTAGCTCTTGAGATAAACAAATCAAATTTATCTGGCTTTTGGTATGATTTTGCTGATTTAAACTTTTTATACTTTGCAATATTCTCATTTTTATCCTGCATTGCTTTAATGATTGCTGTAAGTCTTCTAACTCCTGCTCCTGACTTAAATCGCATTTCAGGGTTAACATACGCTACAACCTCTAGAGAGGATTTGAAGAAGTCAAAAAGTAGTTGGGAATCCTTTGATCTAATTAACTCAAGTATCATTATTGTAATTTTAGCTTTAATTCTTATTTACTTTTCCCCACTTGGAATCGGAGGTTAGGTCATAGATTATGTCAATTAAAATATCCATAGGCAAGAAGGAATATTTTCCTAAAATAAAGAGCATTAAATACGAAGGACCAAAGTCCAAAAATCCCTTATCTTTCAAGTATTATGATTCTGAAAAGATTATTGCTGAAAAACCAATGAAAGATCATTTTCGATTTGCAACCGCCTATTGGCACACTCTCTGTGGTACCGGCGGAGATCCTTTTGGTCCAGGAACTAAAGTATTTCCATGGGATTGCACAGATAATCCAACCAAGAATGCGAAAAATAGATTAGACGCAGCATTTGAATTTTTTACAAAACTTGGGACAAATTTTTACTGCTTCCATGATAGGGACATTGCGCCTGAAGGGAAAAATTTAAGAGAGTCAATTATTAATCTTGAATCAATGGTTGATCTTGCAAAAGAAAAGCAAGAAGAATCTGGTGTGAGGTTGCTTTGGGGAACTGCTAATTTATTTTCAAATCCAATATATATGAATGGTGCTGCAACCAGTCCAGATTTTAAAGTGGTTGCGCATGCCGCAGCTCAAGTAAAGTCTGCCATAGATGCTACCATAAAACTCAAGGGAGATAATTATGTGTTTTGGGGTGGTAGAGAAGGTTATTCATCGCTATTAAATACTAACATGAAAAAGGAATTGGATCATCTAGCGATATTTTTGCATAAAGCGAAAGATTATGGAAGAGAAAATGGATTCAAAGGTACTTTTTTAATTGAACCAAAGCCTATGGAGCCATCCAAACACCAATACGATTTTGATGTAGCAGCGGTAGTAGCCTTTTTAAAGCATTATGACCTTGATGAAGATTTTAAAATTAATATTGAAAATAATCATGCAACCCTTGCAGGACATACCTTTGCTCATGAAATTCAGTCTGCTTTTGATTACGGTGCCTTTGGAAGTTTGGATATTAATCAAGGTGATCCCCATAATGGATGGGATACAGATGAGTTTCTTCATAACATATACGATGCAGTACACATTATGATGGTATTATTGGAATCAGGAGGATTACAAAATGGAGGTATGAATTTTGATGCAAAAACACGCAGAAACTCAACTGATCTAGAGGATATATTTATTGGGCATATTAATTCTATGGATATTTTAGCAAAAGGTTTAATCATCGCAAATAATATCTTAAAAGATTCCAATTATTTAGACATGAAAAGAGTACGATATTCAAGCTTTAATCAAAATGAAGGTCGTCAATTTTCCTCTGGAAAGTTGAATTTATCACAGTTAAGTAGAATTGCACTGAATCAAAGTATACCTGAGCTTAAAAGTGGCAAACAAGAATTATTTGAATCTATAATTAATAAATATTTGTAAAATGCGTCCTATAAAATTTGTGCACCCATTACTATCAATCCCTCTTACCTCTGTTTTTATTGTATTCAGCTGTAGTCATCAAAATGCAAAACAAAATTCCAAACCAAATATCATATTAATTATTGGAGATGATCATGGGTATCCATACTTTGGATTCATGGGGTCTGAAATTGTAAAAACACCGCATATGGACACCCTTGCAAACAGTGGTGTCGTTTTTACTAATGGATATGTTCCTGATAATCATTGCCGTCCTGCTTTACAATCTTTGGTCACCGGACTATTACCATACAACTACAATCAAAAAAGAGATTCCATAAAACAATCTAAAAGAAATGAAGATTTTTATTTAACAATGAGTGCTAAATCTAAAAATGATTGGGAGTTAAATTTTGACTATCATGCACTACAATATTTTCAGACAATGCCTAAAGAACTTAGCAAGTTAGGATATAGGAGTTTTCAATCAGGAAAATGGTGGGAATATCATTATAAGTATGGTGGATTTACTCATGGCATGACCTCTGGTTGGGTTCGAGAAAAGAAAGATGGAAGAAACTGGTTTCAGCAATTTATGGGAGGTGAAGGAACAGATATAGGTCGAGTAACCAATGAACCTGTATTTAATTTTATCAAAGAGAATAAATCGAATCCATTTTTCATTTGGTATGCACCTCAGCTTCCTCATTACCCTTTTGATGCTCCGGATAAATATCGTGAACTTTATTTGGGAAAAGGATATTCTAAATCTGCTGTTGAATACTATGCCAATTGTACTTGGTTTGATGATTCTGTTGGCGAGTTGTTTAAATTTCTTAAAGATCATGACCTGTATGATAATACCTTATTTGTCTATGTTAATGATAATGGATGGGAGCAAGAACCGGAGCAAGAGTTTTTTAATGATCCTATGAGATCTCATAATGGTGGAGATAAAGGTAAACTATCAATTTTCGATCAATCTTTTCGAACTCCAATTATTTTTTCATGGAAAAATCATCTTAAAAAGAGCATGATTATTCCATCATTAATACAAAGCACTGATATCCCTGCAACGATTTTAGAGTTTGCTGGTTTAGATAAATCAAAAGTAAATGATGGTATATCCTATAAGAATATCATTGATGGTACAAATAAACATCACAGGGATATGATCATTGGCAATTCTAATAAAATTAGGGATAGTAATGATCCAATGGGAAAAGACGTTGAGGCATATTGGATCAGAAAAGAACAATGGTTTTTCAATAGCAATTTAACAGACAAGAATAGTGCATTATATAATGTTTATGAAGACCCTTTCTGCAATAATAACGTTTTACTTAACCATCCCAAGCTAGTAAATGATTTTAAGACAATTTTTAAAGAGAAATTTAAACTGAAATCCAGTTTTTGAGTGATTTTTGATGCTTAATTTTTTGGATCCAATTTTGAAGGCTTCCAATTTTTTCAATTTGAATATTATAAACATTAAAGGATTGCTCTACAATACCTTTAATGATAAAGAATGTTTCCCAATTGAGAATATCTCCAAACATTTCATAAACCTTTGGAAAGATCACACATTCATATATGTCGGTTTCATCCTCCAATGTAAGAAAACTCATTGTTTTGTTATCGCGTGTTATTGTTTGCTTTTTAGTAATATACATCCCAAGTAAATAGATTGATTTTCCTAAATATTTTGGTATTTCCTCTGCATATATAACTTTAGTACTAATTAATGAACGATAGGGATGAATAGGATGTATTGATAATGGATATCCAAATGATTGTAATTCTAATGAATGATGTTCATCTTTTTCTAATTCAGGATAATTTAATTGCTTTTTAAGCGGAAATTTTTCAGCTCCTTGTAGATAAAAACCTGCAACTAAATACGCTATCTCTCGATGGGTTAATTTTGGTTCAATATTTCTAAAACACCCTGCATTTGTTATTGCAATTGCATCTGCAAAATCAAGATCGACTCTTAATAAAAAGTCATCTAAAGATTTAAAGTCACTTGAAATACGCTCATTTATTATAACCTCAATTGCTTGTTTTTTTACTTTTCTAATGCTCATAAAACCCATACGTATTTTCTGTTTATAGCCAGTCCAATACCAAAAGCTTCTGTTAATATCTGGTTGTAAAATTTTTATTCCAAAACGACGAGCTTCGCTCATGTAAGCATAAGACGAATAATATCCTCCTTGATTTGATATTACAGCAGCTAAAAATTCTGCTGGAAAATGAGCTTTAAGATATGCACATGTGAAAGATAGCATGGTATAAGATGCTGAGTGAGGCTTACAAAAGGAAAATCCTATAAATGAAGATATCATCATCCAAACTTCATTAATAACACTTGACTTATATCCTCTATTAAGACATACTTTTTTGAATTCAATCTCTAAAAGATCAATAATTTTTTTGTCAGAATTTCGACCAATAGTCTTTCTAAATGACTCAGTTTTTGCATATCCAAAACCAGTCATTTTCATAATTGTCATGGATACTTGTTCCTCATAAACCATAATACCATAACTTTCTTTTAAAAAGTCTAAATCTTTATGTATTAATTTCCACGGCTTACCATGAATCCGTTCAAGTAGAATATTAATATATTTATTTGCTGCTGGCCTAATAATTGATGAAAAAATAACAATGTGATCAAAATTAACTAAGCACGATTTTGCTAAAAGCTGACGCATAGAAGGACTTTCAATATAAAATATTCCCATAGTTTTACCACTTTTTATGAGCAAATTTGTTTTAAAATCTTCAACCGGCTGAATTTGATGATAGTCCAGATATTCATTTAAAATAAATTTATTTTTATAGTAGAGATTAATTTGCTTAATAGTATCTCTTACCACGGCAAGACTTCGATTCCCAAGTAAGTCAATTTTTAATAATCCCGAATCTTCCACTTGATCCTTTTCCCATTCAACAATTTGAATTCCTTTTGGAGCAATCAATACAGGAACGTATTTTTGAATTTCATCTGGAACAATTATGATACCTCCTGGATGGACAGAAAGGTAGCGCAGGACACCTATAACCTTTTTACTTTCTTTAATTATGCTTGATAACTTTTCATCAATGTTTATATTAGAGAAATAGGAATCTTTCTTTGTTAGCTCTTTCAAATTAAACTCATGTCTACTAGTGCGTTTTGTTATTTTTGTAATCTCTTCATTCGATAAGCCATAAATTTTTCCAATTTCTCGAATAGCTGATCGAGGTTTCAAGAAAACCTGATTTGCCACCATTGCTGTTTCACTTTCACCGTATTTATTGAACACATATTGTAGAATATTATCCCTTTCATCCCAAGGGAAGTCAATATCAATGTCAGGCATATTTTCTCTTTCTGGGTGTATAAACCGTTCAAATTTCAAATTGTGTTTAATAGGATCTACTTGTGTAATAAAAAGACAATAACTTACAATTGATGCAGCAGCAGATCCTCTGCCTATAGTAGATTTAGTTTTTAGAGCTATATCTTGAACAATCAAAAAGTAGTTTGCAAACCCTTTTTGAATTATCATATTTAATTCATATTTAATTCTTGATTCTATTTTTTGATTAAGAGTTTCATATCTTACTTTTGCACCTTCATAAACTCTATCTTTTAATTTTATATTTAATTGATGATTTTCTTTTAAAGATGATCCTGGGAAAATTGTATTTATAAATTTCCAATCCGTTTTACACCTTTTTGATAAATAAAAGCTATTATTAATAGCATCTAAACTATTAGGAAACAATTGAACCATTTCTAATTCACTACGAAACCAATGTAGCTTAGATTTTAATTCTTCATGATTTAATTGGTCTAATTTTTTATTTTCTTCTATTGCTCTTAGTATCAAGTATGATCTGTGGTCATGTTTTGATTCAAAGTACACATCACCAGTTGCGATAATTTCCAGTTTCATTTTCTTTGCTATAGAATGAATATATTTTTCTTCATGCTGCGGTCTGAGCTCAATAAATAAATGAGTATCTGGGATAACATTTTTTAATGCTTTTAAGGTTGAGATTCTTGAAGATAAAATAAAGATGCCAGATGAATATAATTTTAATTCTTCTATTAAATTAATTTCAGAATTTTTATGTAAGCTTGATATAAGTCTACAAATATTATGATAACCAATCTGATTTTCTGCTAATAAAATTACTTCATCCTCTTTAGTAATTAAATTAGTTCCTGCGATAGGAGCAATATGGTTATTTATACAATATTGAACATATTTAATAAAACCCCACATTCCATTGACATCTGTTAATGCTAACGTATTCATATTATAATAATTGGCTAATTTCATTAACCTATTTAGAGTTATTAATCCTTTCATAGGAGAATAAATAGAATGAATGTTCAGGTGAACAAACATTAAGACTTTGGAAAAAGTTGAAATATGTCAGCTGTTTTAATACTATCAAATCCATATTTACTACGAATTTGATCTATAGCCTTATATATTTTTCTTTCTATAGTTTTCTGATTATCAAAAAGGTTAGTTTGCTCTAGATGAAGTTTAAAATGACTAGCATCCAATAAAATTGAACGAACACGATTTCTTCTATAATTTGCTTTTTTGAATAGTTGATTACATAAAGAGATTACAGACGAACTGCTAATACTTTCTAGTTTCCCGATTTTCTCGCTTTTAAATCCATCAGAGTAATGAATCTCCAATCTAAGCTTTTCAGCAATTTGTCTTCTTTTGCGTAATTTAAAAGAAAGTTGCTCTCCAATGTTTTTAACGTATGCATATAGTTTTTGTTCATTATTTGTATCCTCTCGTAAAATAATTTGTTTTAATATATGATCACGTAAATAAGGAGGCTGAACAATTGAAAAATCTTTACCATGAGATTGAAGAATTAACTGTTTCGAATATGTCCCAAAAAAGTTTGAAAAAGTCTCCTTTTTAGTTGAAATTTCTTGAATATCTCTTATCTTTTTTATCCATAAAAATTTAATTAAACGTTTAATAGATTTTTGTTTAAGTAATGGAAGAACATTTGGGCTAAAAGGACTTAAGAACGTCGCTTCTTGCCCTTTATTTACTCTTAATATTTGATCTTTAGAAACATTTGCAATAATTTGACTGATTAGTTTATTACTACCTATACCAATTACACTTTTCATATGCGTCTTTTGATAAATAGAATTCATTATATTCAACGCATTATTCTTTATGTCTCCTTTTATGGATGGAATTCCTTTCATATCTAAGTAAAATTTTTCATAATTATTTGGTTCTACGACAGGCGTAAACTTGGAAACTATTTGAAAAAGATAATTATTCATGCGATTGTATAATGATATATTATATGGTAATAATTGAACAGAATGATTCATCTTTTTAATTAAAGATACTTTCATTCCAACTGATAAACCTTCCTCTTGAGCTTCTTTCGACAAACAAATTATAGAACCATTGGGGCTAGATGAAGAAATCACTGCAACCGGACGCATTTTTAAGCGAGGATCTATCAACCGCTCAGCCTGTATCTCTACTCTTTTAAGACGTATACAAAAGACGTCTTCTAGAATCATATAAACTTCCTAATTCAAATAATTTCGGAAGGAATACAATAATACTCCATTTATACTAAAATCATCTAAAGGGTCAATCTTTATAATTGGATAATTTGGATTACGTGGATGAAGTTCAATACCATTAGGTTTTGGAACATAACATTTTAAAGTTGCTTCACCATTGATCAAAGCAACTACAATTTGACCAGATCTTGCAGTACTTGATTTTTTAGCTACAATAAAATCACCGTCTCTGATTTGTTCTTCAATCATAGAATCACCCTTAACTTGCAAAACATAATTATCCGGATGTATTAAAGACTGTGGGACATCAACTGTTTCTGGATTTTCTAGAGCCTCTATAGGTTCTCCAGCGGCAATAAGTCCCATCAGCGGCAAACGAGATATTGTAGTTGCGGTTTGCTCTATATGATTTAATATAAGAGCTCGTTTGCCGTTGGGACCTTTTATACGAGATAGGTGACCTTTTTCTTCCAAGGTCTTTACATACCAATTAACTGTCCCTAATGAAGCGAATCCTAGATGATCCATAATCTCTTCATAAGATGGAGCATTATCATACTTTAATGTATGATGTTTGATGAAATCTAGGAATTTCTTTAATTTATAAGACAGCGGCTTCATCATGAAGTTATAGACAAATTTTTCGTTATTATTTTACCATCCCATAAAGTTGAAACTTCTTTTCTAGTATCTTTATATTTATTTAGTCTAGAAATAGCTCTAATGACTATTGGCGATATCGCTCTTTTTTTTTCTCTTATAAATAGTTTTCTCATAAAACACCTTAAATTGTTAATTAATCGTAAGTTACTCGTAAGTATTTTAACAATAAAAAATAGTATTTACAAGTAAAAAGCTTCTTTAAAGGCTTTTTACTTGTAAATACTACTTTTTATAAATTTACAGGCTAGGAGAGCCTAACCAAATTCCAACAAATAAAAGAATTCCTGTGACACTATGCATTATAATAGTACCCCAATTTGCTGGTTCAAGCAGTCTACTGTTGTAATATTTGTAGAGTGTCTGGATAGAGGTGACTCCAAAATATGAAGCCAACAACGAAATTAAAATTAAAGATGGAAAGATTCCATTAACAACCAGGAAAACAATGCTTAAAAATGCACCTAAAACTAAAGATACATAACCAATTCTGGCTTTTTTTGGTCCAAAAACTACTATCAAAGTATTTTTACCTGTTGCTTTATCACTATCGTGATCAGGAAATTCATTCACATATACTACTGCAGCGATTAAAAATCCTAATGGAATGCCTGCTAAAAATGCCTCAGGCAAAAGTTGACCTGTTTGAACTAATGCACTTCCAGCGACCATCAGAGGTCCAAAGTTTAATCCAATTAACAATTCACCCATTCCTTTTCTTGACGAAAAGCGGAATGGAGGCGCAGTATAAAATAATCCTGATAAGAAACCAATAACACCAAGCCAAAGAATCGGCGTTCCAGCCTTTTGGATTAACGGAATTCCTACAACAGCACTTAAAGCAAAAGTGATAATTGAAAGATTTAGCATGCCTTTAGGCGAAATTAATCCCATTTGGATACCTCTACTACCACCATTTAAACCTTTATTACTATAATTATAATTTAACTTATCTGTTCCGCTTTTATGATCGAAATAATCATTAGATGTATTGGTTCCGATATGAAGCAAGGATCCACCTAGGAGGGTAAGTCCTAGCCATCCCCAATCTACGTTAAATCCCATAAATTTTGATACCGCTGCGCCAACTAAAATTGGCATAATAGTAGCAGACAAAAATGGCATACGCATTATGACCACCCATGCAAAAATTTTGGTCATTAAATTAATTTTAGGACGAACTTCATCTGGCGCCTTATCTTTTAAGGGCGTCGTAACACCACAATAACCAGTATGCTCACCATTTTTATCTTTTGTTGGAGTAATTTTAATCTTACATGGGACTTCTTTTCGATCTTTATTGATAAATACGGTATTCCCTTCCCATTTTCCTTTCTTTACAGCCTCGTCGAGCCAGTTGATGACATGGCCCAATACTACTTTACCATCACTAAAATCACTGACCCTCATCTTTCCTATGGCTTCTTCCTTCGAGTATCCAAATACCTTGGATGCACCATCACTATATGTTTCAATTTTACCATCTAAATCACAAGTAATAACGCTTTTAATATTTTCGCTCATTTCGCTCATTTTTATTCCTTTAATAAAATATTTAACTTTTAATATTACATATAAAACCCTGTCTTTTGAAAAACAAAAATTAAATTGGGCAAAAGATTGGACGACTTGGAGCTGCATCTAGGCTCCAATTAGGTATCTGGATTTGTAAAAAGCCTACTCCATCTTCAATCTTGTTTGGTATAAATAAAAATTCTGAGATAGTTTTACCTTTTTCAAAGAAAAGATGATGATTTCCTAATAAACCATGATCATTATCTCTATCAATCGATGGCAAATCAACAAGGAGGTGCTTTACACCCAATTTTAGTATATACTTAATAGCATCATTTGAGAAAAAAGCAACAGGATTCAAATCATAATTTCTAATCAATTTATCTGATTCATTTGGTAATGTCCTAATGATGAGTGACTCTAAATACTTGCTTTTCGTATTTATGTTTTTTGATAATTCTTCTTCAGTTATTATGCTATCTTGTTCCCCATATTTAACATGATATTTATCTTTGGATAACTTTGCAACAACAGGTTTTATTGATATAATTGTTGATGGAATGAAATGTTTTGGACATACATCGTTTATAAACTCATTGGAGTTTGTAATATGATTTTTACACTCTGTATGCGTTCCCGTACAGTGAATATCCAAACTTACACTTGGAACGTTACATCTTCCTCCCTTAGAAATATTCCCAATGAACTGATTACTTGTTGGATATTTTACTTTTGGATTCTTAGAATTGAAAAAGCTTGGATTTTTTTTATTAAAAGTATTTGATATTGACAAATCAACACTTCTTTTCAAGTCAATTTCTACTCTCCCATTAAAGTGATCAAAAGTAATTAACAACTTACTTTATTTCTCTTTGAACCAGATCATAAATTTCAGAATGCTCTGGGAATCTATTTAGGCTCTTTTTTGAAAAAATAAGATTTTGATTAAGTTTTACTTCAAAAACACCACCACCACTTGAAATAAGTTGGACATTAATATTTTCAAAATTGCTCTTTAGAAAGGCTTCTAAACTAGAAGCTTTCGGAAAATAGTTTCATATGTTACAATATTCAATTGATACCGAAGCTTCCATTGTTAACTTTTTCCCTTTTCAAACAAAGTTATAATATCGGAGGCATGCGTGTTGATATCAACCGAGTCAATGGTATGAATTAAAACCCCATTTTCATCAATTAAAAAAGTTTTTCTTGAGGTGAAAAAGTACCAACTAACACCATAGGCTCTACCAGTACTCTTGTTAAAATCTGAAAGAAAGTTAAACTGAATATCATATTTTTCCCTGAACTTCTTTAGAGTAGCTTTGGAATCATAACTAATCCCCAAAATTTCAATGTTTAACTTTTCATAATTTTCAAAGTTATCCCGCAGACCGCAGGCTTGTTTTCGTCATCCGGGTGTGTCTGCTTTCGGAAAAAAGTAGATTACAACCTTCTTACCTATGTAATCATTGAGCATTCTCCTATTTCCATCTTGGTCTTCCAAGGTAAAGTTAGGTGCAAGCTTTCCCAATTCCAGTGTATTGCCAAAAATCGACATGCTTAATACTCCAAGTGTAAAAATAAACTTCATTCAATATAAGTAAATATTTTATTTTTAAAAAATAAGGTACCCAATCTTATTAAATTTTAACTATGAATTCACAAAGAATATTGAAAATAGCTAAAAAAGTTTTAAAAGTAGAATCCCAAGCTATTAATCAATTGATAAATAAGCTGAGCGTTGATTTTGAAAAGAGTATTCAAGCCATTTTAAAGTGTAAAGGGAGAATAATTATTTTAGGGATGGGTAAATCAGGCATTATTGGAAAAAAAATAGCGGCAACAATGTCATCAACTGGAACCCCATCCTATTTTGTACATCCTGCTGAGGCAATCCATGGTGATCTTGGAATGATTACAAATAATGATATAATAATTTTGATAAGCAACAGTGGTGAAACATCCGAATTGATTCAACTTATTAATCCTCTGAAGTTAAAAAAAGTAAAAATAATTGGTATGATCGGAAACAAAAATTCTACTTTAGCCAATCAATCAAATTTTAATCTTGATACTTCAATCGATGAGGAGGCGTGCCCTCTAGACTTAGCACCTACTGCAAGCACCAGCGCTACTATGGCTCTAGGAGATGCCTTAGCTATAGTACTTTTAGAGCTAAAAGGCTTTGATAAAGAGGATTTTGCTAAACTACATCCAGGTGGTAGTTTGGGCAAAAAACTAATTCTTCAAGTTAGTGAAATTTCCCATAAGGGACATCGTGTTCCATTTATTCTCGAAAACTCAACAATTAAAGAAGCTTTGCTGACCATATCCGATATGGGTTTTGGTGTAACAGGAGTTTTAAATAAAAAAGATGAAATGATTGGCATCATCACTGATGGTGATATTCGAAGAGGATTATCAAAAAGGGGTAATAAATTATTTGAACACAACGTGGTTGATATTATGTCAAAAAACCCAAAGAGTATAAAAGAGGGCATTCTTGCAATTGAAGCTTTAGAAATAATGGAAAAACACTCAATTACAAGCTTATTTACCTACGGAAAGTCTGCAAAAGGAAAACCATCTGGAATAATACATATTCACGATATTTTAAAGTTAGGGATAAAATAATCAATTTTCAAAATTTCTCCTCTCAAATGAAAATCTTTAATAAAATTCAAAAGTTTTTAAGTATTATTACTTTAATATTTATGGTAGCTTGTGTAAATAAAAAAGAGAATTCCATTTATGATAATTCAGAATATTTAGAATTCTTAAAATCTTCAAAATCTAATAGTTTTGAAATATGGGAATCTTACTGCATAACTTGCCATAAATCTGGTATTGATAAAATTGGTATTGATCAAACAAGTTATTGGAGAAATTCATCTAAAAATAGTTTAGAAGATCTTTACGAAAATGTCTATAATGGATATGAGGGTAAGAATGGAATTATGCCAAAAAGAGGTGCTTGCTATGAGTGTTCAGAGCAAGATTTAAAAAATTCCATATTCCAATTATTTTTTTTGTCTGACCAATTTCCAAATGAAGATAACTGATACCTATACAAATGCAGACTTTTCAACAGAATCTTCTAGTCTTCTTGCCTCTTTTAAAAATTGATTAACGCTCATCTCTTTTAAATAAACAGCTCCATGAACTGCTCTTAAGTGTGGACTTTTATTTTGATACCAATAATCTCTTCCAAGCAGTAATTGTAATTCCTTATGCTGCTCGACCCATATCCTCTGCGATAGGTAGCAAAAAGGTCCATCATATTGATAACTTGGAAAAGAAGCTTCTTTTTGACTCAAATAACAATTCATAAAGGTTGAATTAAGTATGGACATTGAATTAAGTGTGACAGGTACAATAATATCTGATTCAGAAATATCAAATCGATACCATACATTCCTGTAGCCCCAGATTCTAAGATTTGATAAATCAGCTTCCTTATTCCATAGACGAACTGCATTTGCTATCGTTTGAAGCACTTTATAATGAGTATCAGGTCCACTCCCTTCAGGGTCCAAGGCTAAACTAATAACTGTAGGCTTTTTATCTTTTAACTGATTAAGAACTGGCATGACATCTCTTTCAATTTTGGGACTTTCAGTAAAAACATCACCTTGATAGAAACCCAATCTAAGATGATAAATATCTTTGACTCGAACACCATAATTGGCCCAAACTAACTCCTCTTCGTATTCTCTTATCATGCCTTTAAATTTTTGTACATCGGAAGTATTTTTTTCACCATCATACGAGTTTTTGAGTTTTATCGATATTTTTTTAATTAGTTCTAATAATTCAACCTTATCCTTTATTTTATAAATTTTGATTATGATTCTTACGATTCTGTGAGCCAAGCCTCTGAACTGTTCTTTTTTATTATCATTTGCAATACCATCTAAATAGTGGTAAACATCTTTATCCCATTTTCTTTTAAAACCACCCGTAAAGAAATCAGCATATTTCAACATTTGAATTTTATCTTTTATAATAAAAGCCATCGTCTCCTCAAGAATATTGAGCACAAACTTATTCGTTACTGATGTAAATCCAGAGGTCATGTTAGTAAAAAAATGTTTATTTGTGGGCTCTCGGATTAAATGAATTATGTGAGGCATCATTCCTAACATAATATCGTCATGATGAGGCCCGGTATGGTAATAAGTTTGATTTTTTTCAGTATGCATACCTTTTTGAACTTTTTTATCAATGCTCTTAATAATATTTAGAACAGTATTTTTATCTAAATTAGGGATATTTTTACACACTGTATCGCTTTTGAGATCCGAGACAGTCAGTTTCTTACCAAAGATATTTTTTTTCTTGGCTAAATAAAGCAAAGCTTCCTGCTGTTTTTTGCTATCCCACTCCTGATGGAGCCAATAGTTTTTTTGGGTACCTTTTAATTCCTTTGCAGCCCCATTTGTTAAATAAAAACGACTATTTTTAAAATTATTTAGAACAGTAGCAGGATATTTGATATTTTTAGAATTCTCAAGCGATTCCTTAACAATTTCAGCTTTAGATTCTCCAGCTGCAATAATAATAGCGACTACGTCCGGATTATAAGTAATCGTTCCTAAACCAATAGTAATTACTAATCTATTTTTACTGATTTCTATACCGCCAAGATCGGTTGCGGCAGCGGCCTGTGTCTCAAAATTGGTATTCATTAATCTCGTCGCGGAATTATGACTAGATCCTCTTATATTAAATGCAATATGACCATCAGGACCAATTCCTCCAAGAAAAAAACCAATACCTCCAAGATCTCTTATTTTTTGCTCATACTCTGAGCACCACTGATCTATAATGAAAATAGATTTTTGTTGCTGCTCCTCTTCATCACTTTTTGGATTTCTATATCTCAATGACAAATCAACTTTCATATTTGGAAAAATCGTTTTCCAATTTGAATTATTTATAAGTTTAATTTCATTAGAGTTTATTAATAAAGCATTTTTTTTGGATAATCCAAAACCATCTAAGTAGTATTTATTTACATAGTAGAAAAAACTATTTTTTTGCTTGGCATCTAAGGGATAAAACTCGTCAATTTGAACAAACCTTAAATTTGATAGGTTTGGTTTTTTGGTGGCTCCAAAACCATTACTTCTAAGTATTGAATCCACTTTTTTTGATCCCCAATTCTGTAATAAATAATGCGTCCATTTTATAAAGTATTCTGGGGTTTTCCCTGTTGGAAGACTAATTACACCATTTGGATTTATTGAAACCCACTCCAAAAATCTTAGCGAAGTTAAGAGTCCAAGATCAGGAAAATTTTCAACTTTTATGTACGGAATTTTAGATTTTTGAACTCCCAGACTTTTTTTACCTAAAAAAGCATTCTCAACATTAGAAAATTTCAACATTATATTGAACTAGAATTGGTTTATTTTAAACAACATTATACCATCAAATCTAGGCTTTCCATCCTCAAAAATATAAGTAAAAAAGTTATCTCTAACGGTTTTTTTTCGCTTTGATGATGCATGAATAAAATCTTTTCCATTTATTAAAAATCCCTCATGAGCAATAACAACACCCATTTTAAAGTATGACTCTTTTACAAATGCTACACCACAAATTTTTGGCAGATTCTTCAATATAATTTCTGAGATATTTTTTGTTGGTAAATATCCAATCTTATGATTTGTGTTCCAATTTAAGTTTAAAAATTCTGTTGAATCAGATTTCATATTGATGTTTACATTAACATGTTTCATCAATTTTTCATCAACTACATTAGGCGTAATATTTGGGGTCATCCTATGTCTTATTATTCGATCTGACGTAAAATGCCATCTAGTTTCATAGGTGGGTTTCTTATGCCCATTATATACTTTATAGTGTAGCTCAACCATTTTTTTTCTTGCCTCGCTCCACGAATTACTTTCCGCCAAAACTAAACTTGTTAAAACGTGAACTGTACAATCAGAGGAATCGATCCTTATGATCGGATCTTTATCGATTCCACTTTCCTCGCCCAAGCAGAATAAACGATATGGTGTATTTAATCTCCACAGGTTAATTGCAATCAAACGATTATAAAAATCTGGATGTTTGGTTTGGAAATTAACTAGTACTTTGTCTAATTCATCAGTACTAAATGTCCAAGGATTTGGTAAAGATTCGACCCAAAGAAAATTTTCATAGTCTTTACTATTGGATGATAATAAAAAAGAAATTAATAAATAGACTGGTAATACTCTTCCTAAAATTATTTTCATTAAAATTTTTAGTTTAACAATGTTAATATTTAGATAATGCTAAGTCAAGTTATAGTTTTATTTCTCATGAAAAAAATCAAAATGCATATATTATTCTGTTTAATATTGATTTTATCGATTTCATGCTCACACAGACCCTCTTTATCGGATAATTCAGGTAATTATTTATTACTAAAAAATATTAATAAAGTAATAAATAATTCTAAAAAAAATATTTCCCTGGCAATTGATATCCGGTCACTTAATTCTAGAAAATCGATTTATAGTTTTAGAAGTGATATCCCTATGATACCTGCAAGCAATGTAAAGCTTTACACTAGTGCAAGTGCAATTATCAATTATGGACTTGATTACCAGTTTAAAACTCGAATCTATGAAATCAACAGTAATCTTTATTTAAAAGGTGGAGGTGATCCCTTCCTAAAAGTAGAGGAATTAGATTCATTAGCAAGGCTTATTTCAAAAAAGTATCAAAATATTGATAGTCTTATTACAGATAATTCAATGCTAGACAACGATAACTATGGACCTGGGTGGATGTGGGATGAGGGCCATGGCTTACATGCCTCGGAGATTCATGCCTTAAATTTAAACAATAACTCTATTGATTTTTTTATTGAACCCGTAAATGAAAACAAATTAGTAAAAATTAGTTATCAACCCCCAACCGAATATGTTAAAATAATAAATAACTCTAAAACCGTTTTAAAGGTTAAGGATCATGATAAAAAGTTTACTATAAATAGAGATTGGAAAAATAAAACAAATACATTCATAGTTTCTGGAATAATGGAAAAATCAAATAAAGTGGATACACTCAAAAGAAACATATATGATGCTGAAAACTTTGTCCTATCAAACTTTGCCCAAATGCTTAAAAAATATGGTGTGAAAGTAAAAGCAATGCAAAAAGGTAAAACACCCAAAGATTCTAAATTAATTCTAACTCATAGTTCAAAGACCCTATCAGCAATTAATAAAAGGATGATGTATGAAAGCAATAATTTAGCAGCCGAGGTATTAACAAAGAGTTTAGCCTACAGTGATACATCTTTTGGAAACTGGGAGTCGGGTTTAAAAATTATAAAATCGTTGATATATGATTATGGAAAAATAGATACTACTAATATAAGATTATCTGATGGTTCAGGACTATCGAGGTATAATTTATCAAGCGCAAAAAGTTTCACTTCATTTTTAGATTATATATATTTTAGTAAATATAAGGATGAATTCATTAAAGCTTTACCACATGGAGGATCAAAAAAAAGTACCCTGAAAAATAGGTTTAACGATCACAAAGAGAATATAAGAGCTAAAACAGGTACTTTATCCGGAGTAAGTTGCATCTCTGGATATTTATTTTCTCAAAAGTATGGCCCCCTATGCTTCTCCATTATGATAAATGGATTTACGGGTTCTTCCAAACCCTTGAAAATGTTAGAAGATGAAATTTTAGCTTTACTACTAGATTAACCTCAAAATTGATATGAAATGAAACAAAAAACAATCCTCTTAATCTTTAATCTGTTTTTATTAGGTATTTTCGGGTGCTCAAACAGTGAATATATATCTTCTACTTTTTTAGAGCTAGCTAATGAAATTGGAAAAAAACACATAATTGATAAATCTTTGGATGTTTTTGGACTAGATATTGAAAAGAAAAATGGGAAATGGATCATTAAAGGAGAAACTCTAAATAGGGAAGTGTACCTAGATATTGAAAAATTATCTGACTCTTTATTTCATAATATGGAAATCAAATTCAACTTTCAATTATTGCCTGATTCGAGTTTAAGGGATAGTTTGTATGGAGTAGTAAATGTTAGTGTAACACCTGTTAAGGAAAAACCTAGCCATGCTTCCCAAATGATTGACCAAATTAAAATGGGTGAAAAGGTAACGCTGTTGCGGTATGATTCTGGATGGTATTTATCTCAAAATCAATATAAGTACATTGGATGGGTTAATAAAACTGCAATCCATGTATGTGATTCAACCAAAATAAAGAGTTGGACCACTGAAAAAAAAGTAAGAGTAAAATCAATCAGAGATTTTATTTACTCTAAAAAGGACGCTCATAGTATGCCCGTTTGTGATATTATTTTAAATAATAAATTAAAATTATTAACAGAATATAGAAATTGGTCAAAGGTACAACTACCAGATGGTCGCTCTGGTTACATTAAAAACAGTATATATATCAATAATTCCAAGACTCATTCTTCAAGTCAAATACAAATAGAAACCGCTTATCAATTAATGGGATCTCCGTATCTTTGGGGAGGAAATTCAGTAAATGGAAATGATTGCTCAGGTTTCATTCATAATATTTACGAAAATTCAGGCATCAACCTACCAAGGGATGCAAGACAACAAGCAGAGCTTGGAAAACTAATAATACCAAATAACAACTGGTCAAATGTAAAACCGGGGGACCTTTTGTTTTTTGGTAAGGAGAATAAGATTACTCATGTTGGAATGTCCACAGGTGGTAAGGAATTTATTCATCAAGGAGGAATGGTCAGAGTAAATTCTTTAGATTCAAGCTCTAATAAATTTGCACCCAAGCGGAACGAAACATTCCAATTTATAAAAAGATTAAACTAATATTCTTAAATGAAATTTTCCATTAAATAATCGCATTAACTACTCTTTATCATATTTAAATAAGCTGGATAAAAAGTAATTACTAATTAATACAGCGATAATATTAGTTGTTGTTGAGATTAGAATGAACCATGTCCATGATATACCAAGTTGTTTGATATAAAAAACGACAATC
>CACLYL010000013.1 GCA_902611135.1 uncultured Fidelibacterota bacterium
TGAAACGAACTGGCTTCATAACTTTAGCAAAACCTAGGTTCATGTTCGCCATAAAATCTTTAGATATTTCTTGGATACTTATGATTTCCCATTTTTTTAATTTACAAATTACATTTTTATATTCATTTAAAATTTGAAATGAATTTTTATCCCAAAATTTATTTTTAATATTTAGATCATAAATTATATTATTACTAAAAAAATATGCTCCCTTATCTATCAAATCAATTAATGAATGAGACCGCTCTTTTAAGAGGTCAACCACTTTTAGTTTATAGGTTTTTTCATATTCTAAAGCCCACTTCTTATCAATTTTGATTATATTCTCAATTATTGAATCAGAAGGTTGTATTGATAAATGTTTGCTGCTAAACCAGTTAAGCTTTTTAATATCAAAAATTGCACCCTTTTTTTGTATTCCTTCAAAACTAAATGATTTGGCTAGAGCATCTAAATTCATAATTTCTTCATCCGTACCAGGATTCCAACCTAAAAAAGCTAGATAATTCAGTAAACCCTCGTACTGATATCCCTCTTTTTGATATTCCTGTACGCCAGTAGCACCATGTCTTTTGCTTAATCGTTCCTTATTTGGTCCTAAAATCATTGGAAGATGAACAAACTCAGGAATTTCCCAGTCAAGTGCTTTATAAATTAAAATTTGTTTTATAGTATTAGAAATATGGTCCTCTCCCCTTATAATATGAGTAATAGCCATGGAATGATCGTCTACAACTACTACAAGATTATACACTGGTGTTTGATTTTCATCTGATCGGGCTAAGATAAAGTCATCAATTTCAGAATTTTTGACTGATATATCACCATAAACATGATCTTTAAAAGTTGTTTCACCACTTTGAGGTGTTTTTAATCTGACCGAAAAAGGAGTTCCTCTTTGTTCTTCATCTTTTATATCTGAGTTGGACCGCTTTCGCCAAATATTTGGATACCGGTATGAATTCGTGGTTGCCCGAAATTTTTCTAACTCTGCACGAGAGCAGAAACACTTATATGCTTTATTTGTCTCCAATAAAGAAGTAATTGCATCTGAATGTTTTTTTTTATTTTTGGATTGGGTAAATATTTCAGAGTCCCATTTTAAATTTAACCAAGTCAATGAGGATATTATTTGATTTTCAAATTCCTTTTTGGATCTTTGCTTATCTGTATCCTCTATACGAATTAAAAACTTACCTCCCAATTTTTTCGCATATAGGTAATTAAACAGTGCTACTCTTGCACCACCTAAATGAAGTGCTCCTGTAGGACTAGGAGCAAATCGTACTATTGGTAGGATTTTTCTATCACCCTTTTTCATATTATTAAAGCCTCAAGTTAACTAAAATGGTAAAATTATTATTGATATAGAGGTTAAATTTTAACACTTAATCTTATTACTTTTAAAAGCCTATACTACATTACTAATTATTAATTATTAATTATTAATCATTTTAAAACTACCAAAAGGAAATGAATGTCCAGAATTAACAATACCAACATTTGGATAAATTTGAAAAAACATCAAAAGGAAATAAATTCAATTCACCTTCGAGATTATTTTAAAGATCCAAATAGATTCAAAAGTTTTAGTCTTGAAGTCGATGATTTTTTTCTAGACTACAGCAAAAACCTCATATCCAAAGAGACCATGAAACTTTTATACATGCTTGCAAATAAATTAAAGTTAAAATCCCAAATAAACGCTATGTTTAATGGAGAAAAAATTAACTGGACTGAGAATAGATCTGTTCTTCACACTGCTTTGAGAGATAAATCTAAAAAATCAATAATAATTAATAATAAAAATATAAAGATTGAAATTCAAAAAGTTTTGGATAAAGTAAATACGTTTTCAAATGGCATTAGAAATGGGTCTTTAAAAGGATATACCGGGAAAAAATTTAAATCCGTTGTTCATATTGGAATTGGGGGATCTGACCTGGGACCTAGAGTGATTAATGATTCTTTAAAATATTATCATGATGGTCCCAAAGTTTACTTTGTTAGCAATGTTGATGCTAGCGAATTAAAGGAAAATCTTAAGAATTTATCGCCTGAAACAACTCTTTTTTTAATTGCATCAAAAACATTTACTACTCAAGAAACGATGAGAAATGCAAAAACTGCAAAAAATTGGATTTTAAAATATTTGAGCGAAAAGGCAATAGGGAAACACTTTGCTGCAATATCAACTAACGAACAAAAAGTGATAGAGTTTGGAATTAAAAAGTCTAATATTTTTACTTTTTGGGATTTTGTTGGGGGAAGATACTCTTCCTGGTCATCAATAGGACTCCCAATAGCAATAGCAATTGGTTATAAAAAATTTAATGAATTTTTGGAAGGTGGATATGAGATGGATATTCATTTTCAAAATAAAGATTACCATGAAAATTTGCCTATTATTTTAGGTTTAGTTGGTTTGTGGTATAATAATTTTTTCAATGCCCAAACCTATGCTATCATACCTTATGACTTTTATTTATCAAACTTTTCAGATCACATACAACAGCTAGATATGGAAAGCAACGGAAAGTTTATTGATAGAGATAATCAAAAAGTTGAATACGATACAGGTCCAATAGTATGGGGAAAACCTGGAACAAATGGACAACATGCGTTTTTCCAATTATTGCATCAAGGAACTAAACTAATTCCATGTGATTTCATTGGTTTTAAAAAATCTTTAAATCAAATCGAAGATCACCATGATATTCTGATGGCGAATTTATTCGCTCAAACTAAAGCCCTAGCTTTTGGATTAACTAAAGAAGAAGTTAAAAAGAAAATTTTACATGAAAATAAAAACGGGGTCGATCTGATACCTCATCGGACCTTTCTAGGGAATAGACCCACGAATACAATCCTTATTGATAAACTGACTCCGAAAAGTATTGGAAAGCTATTAGCCTTGTACGAACATAAGATTTTTGTACAGGGAGCTATATGGGAAATAAACAGCTTTGATCAGTGGGGTGTTGAACTGGGAAAAAATTTGGCTAGTGAGATATTAAAAAAAATTAAAACAAAGTCAACATTGGGTGAGGATGTATCAACTGATGGTCTTTTAAAAAAATATCTTACTTTATAGGTCTAAATTAGTCCTTAATTATTCTTTAAATACCAATTTCTGCAAATAGGCCTTTTTAAATGTTTATTGCGTAGAGAGTGAGTCTAAATCAAAGTTTTTTAACCATTTTTCAACCTTGGAAACGACTGCTTGTAAACAACCATCTTCAAAGGGAGATGTAAGTTTCGCTAAATTAACTAATTTAACAAAGGATAAACTTCCTCCTGCGCGACAAAGATTTAAATAATTTTTCCAAGCAAGGCTACTATCTTTTTCATTTTCAATCCAAAACTGGAAGGCACATGTCTGAGCCAGTGTGTAATCAATGTAATAAAAGGGCATTTGGTAAATATGTAGTTGCCCTTGCCAAAAACCTCCGTCTTTAGCAAAGATCATTCCATCGTAATTTTTGTCTGGCATATAAACTGATTCGAGTTCTAACCATTTTCTTTTTCGATCTTTCGGGGAAGCTTCTATATTTTCATATACCCAATGTTGGAAGTGATCGACACAAGCACCATAAGGTAAAAAGGAAAGACTAGAGGTGATGTGTTTATATTTAAATTTTCTTGTATCCTCCCTAAAAAACTTTTTCATCCAAGGCCATGTAAAAAACTCCATAGCCATTGAATGAATTTCAGCAGCCTCCATGGTAGGCCAATGATAATTTACTAATGGTAAGTGAGTACTAGAATAATTTTGGAATGCATGTCCGGCCTCATGAGTTAATACAGTTATATCATGATCTGTTCCGTTGAAATTTGAAAAAATATATGATCTATTGTATTTTGGAAAAGAAGTACAGAAGCCACCTGGTCTTTTGCCTGCTCTATTCACAAGATCCATTAGTTGCTCATTTACCATAGTATCAAAAAATTCACCCGTCTCTGGCGATAATTCGCGATACATACTTTGAGCAGCTTTGACCAGGTCTTTGGGACGACCCTTTGGCTTTGGATCACCATCTTTAAAGTTTATTCCATCATAAAAGTACAATGTTTCAAGTCCAAGCATTTTTTTCTTCTGATTATGTAACTTAGTTACTACTGGAACCACATGTTCTATTATTTGTTTTCTAAAGTTTAATACTTCTTTAGGACCATAATCGGTTCTCCCCATTCTATCATAACCAAGTTTGATAAAATTAGGATATCCTAAAGCGTTTGCAATCTTGTGTCGAAGTTTAACGAGACTATCATAAATATTATCAAGCTTACTCTCATTTGAATGAAACCATCCAAACCTTGCTTCGTATGATTTTTTACGCATACTTCGATCTATATGCGAATGAAAAGGACCCAAACCAGCTAAGTTATACTCTTTTCCCTTAAAATTAATTTTTGCTCCAGCCGTGAGCTTTGTATATTGATTTTTTAATTCAATTTCCTTTTGCAGAAGTGATTTTATTTTGGGGTCAAATATTTTAAGATCAATTTCAATTTCCTCTAGGAATTTCTTCCCATACATTTTTGAAATATCATCTTTGAATTTTGATTCATGTAATACATTATTAAAATTATCATAAACCTCTTTTATGATACTAGATATAGAGTCATAAAATTCTTTTTCGCTTTTAAAATTAACATCATGAATATTTCGACTATAATTCAAATTTGCCATTGCTTGATAGGTCATATAGTCTCTTGAAAAATTATCTACCTCTCTAATTAACTCAATTTGTTCTTTGCCGTTTTTTGCATTTTTAAATTTAATGATAACATCATTCATAAAACTTTTAGCTTTTTTTATATTAGTCCTCTCATAATGTAAATCTTTATATTTCATTTAATACTCTTTTAATCATTTAACATTTAATCTCTGTATTTTTCGTTCCTCCCTGCCAACAGGATCTGGTTCAGGTATTGCTCTTAAAAGTTCTTGGGTATAATAATGATTAGGATTGGAAAAAATTTCTTTTGTGGTATTTAATTCTACTAATTTACCCAAATTCATAACTCCAACACGGTCTGAAATGTGTTTAACAACAGATAAATCATGAGCAATAAAAATAATTGAAAGCTTAAACTCATTTTGAAGATCCATCATAAGATTTATAATTTGTGCCTGAATCGAAACATCCAATGCCGATACAGGCTCATCCGCAATAATTATCTCTGGTTCAGTTGCGAGTGCTCTAGCAATGCCAATCCTTTGTCTTTGACCCCCAGAGAACTCATGCGGATATCGATTAGATTGTTCAGATGATAGACCAACTTTTTCTAGAAGCCAATATACCTTTTCTAATTTTTGATTTTCATTTAATGTGGAATTAATATCTAAAGATTCTTTTATGATATCTCTAACCAACATTCTTGGATTTAAAGAAGAATATGGATCTTGAAAAATCATTTGAATATGTTTTCTGTAAGGCTTCATTTGCGTTTTTTGCAAATTTAAAATATTGATTTTCTTTTGATCTAGATTTAAAAAGATCTTACCTCCAACATAAACATCTGGAGCAGTTAATCTCAATACATTTAGAATTGCATTACCAATTGTTGACTTACCAGAGCCAGATTCTCCAACTATACCTAAGGTTTCCCCTTTTACAAGATCAAAACTAACCTTTCGGACAGCATGAACCGAATCAATCTTCTTTTGTAGTATTCCTCCAAAAACTGGAAAATCAACTACAAGATCTCTTACCTCAAGAATGTTTTCAATTTTAGCAATCATGGAATTTGATTTTTGTTAATCCTAGCTAAATGACCTGGACTTATTTCTATGAGTTCAGGTTCAATTTTAGTCCCACCGCAAGCGCATTCATCAGGATCAAAGCGGGAGCATAGCTTACATTCGTCACCAAGTTCCAATATCGAAGGGACCATACCTTTAAGGGCTTTTAATCGTTTGCTAGTTTGATCCATTTTTGGAATTGAATCCATAAGTGCTCTTGTATAGGGACTCATTGGATTTTTAAATAGATCAAATATAGATGCGACCTCTTGAATAACACCTCCATACATCACGATAACTCTATCACAGGTTTCTGCAATAACGGCCAAATCATGAGTAATTAAGAGAATGGCAGAATCATCTCTATTATCCTTCAAATCCATCATTAAATCTAAAATTTGGGCTTGAATTGTCACATCAAGTGCTGTGGTTGGTTCATCAGCAATTAATAGTGCGGGGTTGCATTGAAGCGCCATTGCTATCATTATACGCTGTCTCATCCCGCCAGAAAATTGGTGTGGATAATCATAAATCCTCCTATCAGGTTCAGGTATACCAACTTTATTCAACATCTCAATACTTTTTTGGGTCGCTTTATCATCCGTAAGGCCTTCATGTCTGACCAATATCTCATTCATTTGTGATTTAACCCTTATAACTGGATTTAAAGAAGTCATTGGCTCTTGAAAAATCATTGATATATCTTTTCCACGAACCTCACACATCTCCTCATAGCTTAATTTCAATAGATTTTGATTATTATAAATCACTTCTCCACCAACAATTTCTCCGGGCGGATTTGGAATTAATCTATTTATTGACATCGATGTAACTGACTTTCCAGAACCAGATTCACCGACAATACCGAGTACCTCTCCCTTAAAAATATCAAAGGATACATTATTTACTGCTCTTGCAATTCCTGCATCAGTAGTGAAAAATGTTTTTAAATTCTTTATTTCAATTAATTTTTCTTTACTCATCTTAATCTTGAATACACCTTAGGATCAAAAGCTTCCCTAACTCCCTCTCCAATAAACACAATTGCTAATAATGTTAAAAATTGAGCTAAAACAGGGGAAAAAACCATCCACCATTTTGAGATATTCGCTAGTCCAACATCAAGCATCTGACCCCAAGAGGGTGTAGGAGGCGCCAATCCAAAACCTAAGAAGTCAAGCGCAACCAAAGCAGATATTCCAGCAACGACCGCGAAAGGGAAATAGGTTATAATTGGGACTAGAGAATTTGCTAAGATGTGCTTGAACATAATTTTAAAATTTGACTGTCCCATACTTAGCGCAGCTGCTACGTAAGGCTTGGCTTTTTCTCGATAAAACTCTGCTCGAATTAAATAGGTCATACTAATCCAATTAACCAGGGTATATATGCCAATTAACAAGAAGAAGGATGGTTTAAGTATTGAGGAGATGATAATAATTACGAACAACATTGGAAGACTTGACCAGATTTCAATAATACGCTGAAAAATTAAATCAAATTTTCCACCATAGTATCCCATAGCGCCACCAATTAATATACCGACAATATAATTAAGTATTGTCAGAATTAAGGCGAATGATATTGATATATTGAATGCATAACATAATCGGGCAAAGACATCTCTTCCAGTATTATCTGTTCCCAGCCAATGCTTCAAAGATGGTGGATCATACATCTTGTTTCCATCATAGGTTATGTCCTCATATGGTGAATAAGGATACAGCGGCATGATCAACCAGTTACCCCTACCCTCGTCCAGACTAAATGATTTTTTTAAAGATCGATATCTGGCCTCACCAGGAACATTCTGATCAAAAGTAGATCCACTGATAAAACCAGTAATAATTGGGAAATAGAATTTACCTTCATATTTTACAATTAGAGCCTTATTGTTAATTAAGAGGGGCAGAAAAAAAGAAGTTATGTAAAGTGATAGTAAAATTATTAAAGAATAATAACCTCTTTTCAAGGTCTTAAATTTTTTCCACCTTCTTATTAATATTGAATTTCTATTAATTTTATTATTTTCCATTATTTAAACCGGATACGAGGATCAACCATCGCTAATACGAGGTCGGATATTATATTACCAAGAAGCCTTATAATCACAACAATAACCAAAAAGCCTAAAGTAATGGGATAATCTCTTGCTAAGATAGCTTCATAGGCCATTCTCCCAAAGCCATCAATATTAAACATTCTCTCAATTAAGTAAGATCCAGCTATGACAAAACCAATAATATGGCCAATTCCGGAGGCAATTGGAATTAAACTATTACGCATGGCATGGTACCAGATCACTCTAGTCTCCCTTATTCCTTTTGCGAAGGCTGTTCGGACATAATCTTGACTAAGATTCTCTAATAGGCTATTTTTCATCAGAACAGTTAAAGTAGCAAAGCTACTAATCGACCATGCTATTATGGGCAGTATCATATGGTGAATTTGATCTAGTATTTTTTGAAGTGGTGTCAAAGTATCCCAAACTTCACTTGGACTTCTAAATCCACCCAAAGGAAAAACATCAAAAAAACTTCCACCACCAAATAATACGAGAAGCACGCCGCCTAAGGCCCAGCCAGGTATTGAATAGGCCATAAAAATAATGACACTAGACCCGAAATCAAAAGTAGTTCCATGGTTTAATGCTTTTTTTATGCCTAAAGGTATGCAGACTAGATAAGATAGAAAAATACCCGTTAATCCAAAAAATAGAGAAATTTTAAACCTAGGTTTCATCACTTCAGTAACTGGTTTAAGATAAGTGTATGATTTGCCAAGATTTCCGGTTAGAATTCCAGAGAACTCTTTTTGAAAAATTACCAAATCCAAAGTTCCATCTTCATTGATTTTATCTATTCGAGAAAACCAAATTTTACTTAATTGACCATCTTTTTCATAAACAGTTGGAGAACTTTCCTTTAAAAAAACATCAACTTTCCAAATTTTCCCATCCTTTTTACCAACCCTTTTTTCAACAGATTCAGCATTTTTTGGAGCGGAAAAATCTCGATGCTTTATTTCACGAGGCCAAACGCCGAGCCAACTCAAGTATCGTTCATAGATTGGCTTGTCAAAACCATAAAATCTTTCTAGCTCTTTAAGAGCCTTGGGTGGCAATGATACTCCGCCTGTTAAACTTGAGGATGAACCACCCCCCCCCCTCTCCAGCAGAAACACCACCCATTTGAAGTTCAAGCATCATTTGCTCTATTGGACCACCAGGTGCCATTTGCAAAATAGTGAAAACTAAAATGGTTGAACCAAGAAAAGTTGGTATCATCAATAAGAGTCTTCTTATAAAATAATTTACCATACTTTTTAATTAATTATATTTTTTAGGAGTTTTCAGATAAATAAGTAGGCCAATATTTCATATCTATAGGTTTTACAGGTAAAGACTTACCAGTTTCAATTGCATCGTTTAAATTAGAGTCTTTGGATCCGTCATACCACCAATAATAAAGTGAATCCCAATATTCACCCACATATCTTGAAAACATCCATTCAGGATATCCAAACTTATCCCACCACATCATTCTTGAATAATTTCTTGCAATACTGAAAGCAATGGGGTGTACATCACTGAAAATACCGTCAATCTCACGAATAATATCAACTCTTCTTTTTTGATCAAAACAAATATCATATTCATCCAATAGCTCATCAACTCTCGGGCTTTTGAAACCCCAAACATTATTGTTATCATCTTGATCAGCTAATGTAGACCTTAAACTGCCCTCTGGGTTGGGATAAACAAGCCCTGAATAAGCCAAGAGACAAACATTAAAGTTTCTAGCATTTACATTTTTTATCATGGTATTGTAATCCATAAATTTAATCTGCATGTCTATTCCATACTCTTTGAGCATTTGTTGCACTGGCGTGACCATGTAAGCACTTGTCTTTTGGATAACAATTTCAAAGGATAATACTCTATTGGTTTCACTATGAACTAGCCAACCATCAGAATTTCTAGTCGCATACCCTGCCTCTTTTAGTAACCTTACGGCCTCAGAGGGATTGTGTTTAAAGGGATTATTATTTTTGTTTTCATAAATTGATCCAGAATACAACGAATTCATCATGCCATATTCGCTGTAATACATCTCTTTATTCATCTTTTCTCTGTTATAAAGGTAACAAAAAGCATACCTAACTCTTTTATCATTAAAAGGCCACTGTCTCATATTAAAGTAGTATCCTGATGTTCCTGCTGGTTTTTCAGAAAAAACTCTTTGTTTCTTGACCCATCCATTTTTTGTCGCCTTGAAATCAGTTTCCTCAATCCATCTTCGAGATCTTTGAACATTAAATATATCTTGCTCACCTTTTTTAAATTTTTCGTATTGAAGCGCATCATTATCCTTGACAACTGAAACCTTTATTTTATCAAAATTATATTTATACCTGTTAAATGGAGATTTAGCAGCCCAAAAATCATCTCTTCTTTCAAAGGTATAGGATTCCTGATTTTTAATATTTTCATCTTTTAAAATATAGGGGCCAGTACCAGGTATAACAGAAAAAGCATATTCTTCAAGAAAGGCAGTACCATCTAAATCCTTTAAAATATAATGGGGATGGAGAGCCATTGTTGAGAAATAAAGAAAATTTCTCCAATTAACAGTTTTAGATTTGACAGAAACCATATATTTAGATTTTGCAACAGGCCTTTCAAACTTTCCGTATGTAATTTGTTCCGCAGGTGACAGAATTGTCTCATCCATTCTAAGGTCCCACGTTGCTATGACGTCCTCAGACGTCACTTGCCTACCATCCCACCATCTAGCATCTGGATTTATTCGAAATTCGAAAGTCATTTTATCATCGGAAATTTTCCAATGAGATGCCAGAGCTGGAATAAATTCTAGGGTAGTGGGGTGCTGACTTAAAAGCCCTTGATAACATAAAGCTAAAATAGTACGACTGTTTAGTACTTGACTTGAATTTTGACCAAGAACCCTCATTGTGCGAGGAAAAAGAGAGTGAATGTAATTTAATGTTCCTCCTTTGGATGCTTTTGGATCACCAAAAAATGTTTTATCCACACTTTCATTCCATTCATATGTGGTGTATCCCATGTCCTCAGCAATTTGCTCAAATCCGTACCCACCCTCTTCAGGTTTTGTTTGAGTATCTTTTTCAACCATATCAGATTGGGAAGTTATACTTTTTACTTCCTTGGTATCGCTGCCACATGAAAAGAAAAGGAATGCTGTAAAGATTAAAATGTATTTATTCATATTTTACCGTTTTATCTAAAAGTTATGGATTACTTTATTTTCTCAAAAAGATCGACAAAAGTAATGAGTAATCTACCAAATCATCTTAATGAAAAAAATACACATTTATTTCAGCAATGAAGTAAGTAAAATATTTTTGAAGGCGAGAAATTTCTAACTTTTTGATTAACCAAATAGATTTAATTGCGGTCTTATCTTAGAATCAACAGCTGCTTTTAAAATTATTTTAAACTAACAGCACGCACATCCGCCCGCACAGCAACATATACTTTCTTCCCAAGTGCCAATCTGTTTTACATTTAAATGTGAAAAAACCCAATCAAATTTTAAACTTACCCACTTCGATACCTCATCAATATTCCAATTTTTAGTACCCCAATTCAATTTAAAACTTTTCGGTAATTTATCATATTCATCATGGTCAGTATCACAACCGATATCGGAAACTTCCAAGACTGGAAACTCATTATCTTTCATGTAAAATACTCCTAGTAACTATAATTTTAAAAAGTTTAACAGCATTCTTTTTCACATTGGCAATATCTCATATTGTACATGTGTAAACCAACCAATGCAAATGCGGGGATAAATTTTATATTTTCTGCTAGATGAATCCAATCCATCTTTACATTTAAAATAGTAAAAAACAAAGAACCCCATGAAATCCACAATCCTTGGACAACCCAATCTTTGGCGGACGATTTCGTGGCATATTTTATAGCAATAAACGAAATACCCAAAAACACGTAGTCCATCCATTGCCACCATAATGGAGCATTATTACAACAACTTAATGAACAAGCTGATGCGATGAAAAAGAATGGAGTAGCCAGACAATGCAATATACACAACCCACTCGCTATTGCCCCTAATGTATCAGATTTAAAAAGCTCAGAATCTACTGCAAATCTTTTTATCGATATACTTATCATTTTAATCATAAACATAAACCATATAATATTTTGAAGCTGGAAAGTCGCATAATTGTCTGAAAATAACTATATTTAAAATTAGTTAAAACTATTGACATAATTACTATAAATTTCTTTATCTACTTCTACTTTATTCCATGTTTCTGTAATTATCAAGTCTATCTTTTTATCAATAATAGCTTGAATAGAATTTCGGTAACTCAAATAAGCATAATAATCCGTACCCGTCAGAGCGTTAATCTGGTTTTGAAAAAAAACAACTGGATTGATTAAATTGAATTTTTTGACTAATTTATTTTTTTGACCATTATTCATCTCAATTTTTCCGACAACACTTTTATTAAGATTATTTATAAGGCCTGATAAACTTCTATTAATTATGCTTATATTAACTATAGTGTCAGAAGCATAGAGCGTTTTTTCAAGTTTAGGAAAAGCCTGAAGTAACTTTATTTGTAGTGAATCTCTGGGTAAATCAAATATATCATCGCTTTGTTCCCTGCTTGCATCAATAAAATCCGTCATGTAGCCAGCTGGAAACTTTATTGAAATTATCTGGTGGAAAAGGCCTGGTATAATTATACATATAACTAACCATATTGAAATCATTTTTATTGCTTGATCAGTGCTCCCGCTTCCAAAATAATTAATCAAATAACAAATTGAAAACCACATTAAGGTATAGCTAAAAATCAAGATCACAAAGTTAAAAAGATCATTGATGTGATTTTTAAAGGTACCCATAGAAAAAGCATAGACAAAAGTAATTATGGATAATGTTATGAGTATGATAAAGAAATAAAATAAGAATCGAAGTATTAGCCATTTTAGCTTAGATATATTTTGCAAATAAATTAACCTATCAAAACCCAGATCTTTTTCTAAGCCAGCTATATTAAAAAGAAATATAATTATTAATATTGGAGTTAGGTAGATAAATACAAAGCTGAAATCCAAAGTCCCAATAGCAAGGCGTTCTGGATTTGCTATTTCTTCAGCTAAATCACTGTCGTAAACTGAACTCCAATTTGTTACACGTTTATAATAACCATACTGCTCGGATTGACCTAAACTGAAAACCATCATTGGAGATGGATATTTAAAAGCATATGAAGGTGTATTCCAAATTGCCCAATAAGGTGTTGTTGGATCCCTTCGAGGCTTCTCAATCTCTCCCTTCTCTATTGAAGCATATTGATTCATCATTTCACTAATTGATTCACCTACCGAGCTTTTTATTGCATTGATTTCTTTATTATGTTTTACTAATAAACCATATCCATTTTGCAAACCATATATGGCAGCAAATACGTATAGAAATAGTGCAACTATTTTTAGAGGAGATCTTGAAAAATGTAAAAGTTCGCTTTTAAGTACTTGAAATTGCCTGTTCATGAGATTGCCTCTTTCTCAACTTTAGACCTTACCAAGAACGTTGCAATAATGCCCCACCAAATCATTGACACAATATCAATTGTGTAGTGGTTTATTTGTGTACTTATGCTTGGAGTTTTGTATTGGAAGTCATTTACCGTCCTGAAAAATGAACTATCAACTGTCCAAGACCAGTCTCCTGTTTTTGATCCACCAAATGCATGTTTATCATTCAATGTTTTAATTAGATATCTTCTATAATCTTCTGATTTTTTTAAAAAATCAAGGTGATGTATCATATCTGTTCCGCATCCACCCATACTCATACTTTGCAGAGACGCAAAAGGATTTAAAAAACCAGAAAGCTGATACAACATCTTTTGACTTTGAAGAATTCTATAATTCTTTCCAAAATGTTTGTCCCAAACCATATTCCCATATTCCTCATCTTCCTGCATCACTATCCCATCAAAGTTTATGGGGAGATTTTTCAAACTATCTACTTGATATTCTTTGAGATATTTTAATTTTAGCGCCTCTCTTCTCTCATCCCTTGGATTATGTCCATCAATTCCTTTTGAGCGATCTTCCTTCATAGTTGTTTTGAAAACCTGTCTACTAGGCAATGGGTAAATTTTTTCAGCAGCATTTCCAAATATCTTCGGAATAAAGATCGTCCATAATATCCATACCGATAGTATGATTGATAAAGCGGATGTATTATCTTTTAATATTGCTGAAGTAAAGATAGATAAACAGGCAATTACATAATAATATAAACTATAAGAAATAAATATTAAGATTAATCTAAAAGTGATTTCGAGGTCTATTTCACCTATGATAGCTTGTGTCAGGACTGTAATTAGAAGTAACAAAAGTCCATAAATCCAAACACTTATAGATTTTGAAAAGGTCAACCTTTTCAAAGAGACCCCTTGCAACCTTAGCAGGTTAAGTCTTTTTGAATCCTTATCGCTAGTCATCGATCCAAAGGATAAAAAGATTAAAAATAATGGTACGACATACTGTAGAATAATAGATGATTTTAGTTTACCAAATTTTGACAATGTTAGGGACTGAGATGCTTCTGAATATACTATCTCATTTTGGACATGACCCTCCAATTTTATAACATTGCCCGTCAAATCATTAACACCATTGTCCATACTGTTCAGTATACTCATTGGTTTAAACGCATAGGAACCATAATGGGCAGCTCTATGAGGATTCATGGCCTCTAAGTTATCCCATTGCTCCTTAACATAATCTTGTGCCTCAGATCGATACTGCTTTTGTTTTTCATTTTGATAAACTCCCAAAGACACAACCATTATCAAACTCAGCAAAAATAAAACAGTCGTATATATAAAGAGCCTATTTCGAAAATATAATTTCCATTCATTTAATATTATAATAATCATCATCGAAACTCAATTTTGAATATATTTAAGGTAAATATTTTCCAACTCTTTGGTTGAGACATCAGAAGTTTTCATTTCTTTTATTAATTCCCCATTTTTAATAATTCCAATTCTATCACATGTTTCTCGAACTCTAAATATATCATGGGATGCCATCAAAACAGTTGCACCTCCATCGGATAATTTCTTAAGTAATAAGGATAATTCATTGCTGGCAAGAGGATCTAATCCACTTGCAGGTTCATCTAGCAAATAAACCTTAGCCTTTTTAGCTAATGCTATGGCAATACCCACTTTTTGTCGCATCCCTTTTGAATATTTACTTAATATTCTATTATGGACTTCTTCTTCCAAACCACACTCATTGAGTAAGCTTTTTAGTTTACTATTACTAAGGTTTGTTCCTGATAATTTGCAAAAGTATTCTAAATTTTCATATCCCGTAAGATATGGATATAAGCTAACATTTTCTGATATATATCCAATGTTCAATCTTGATTCATCATGATTGGAAACATTAATCTCATTAATAGTTGCGCTACCAGAGTCAGGTTCAATAAATCCTAACAACATGTTTATCGTTGTTGATTTACCGGCTCCATTTGAACCTAATAAACCATATATCTCACCCTTTGCTATTTCAAGGTTAAGGCTATTTACAGCCATATTTTTGTCAAAAGTTTTTGTAAAATTATTAATTTTAATCATATTATCAACTTTTCCTATAGTTTTAAAAAATGGTAGATCAATCATTTCTAAATAAAGTTGCTATTGAAGCATCAAGTTCCAATTTTATTTAAATTGACAATCTCATTAATTTGACCTAAAAAAGAGGTCTAATGGGGAGGCTGATTCTAAGCCGTATTAGTTCCAGGAGGCGGGCGGCAATATGAGTTAAAGAAAATATAATATTCTACATGATTAGTAGTTTTATGGTTTATTAAAGTTGAATAATGTTTATATGAAATACTTTTAAATGAATAGTTCTTGTTATATTTTTCATTTTTTGTAATACATTCTCCACACTCTTTGGATGAAATGTGATGATGCTCTTGACAATCTTTATCATTATAAATAATTGGGTGATAATCAATTTCATTGAAATGAAAATGGACATGAAAAAATGAGAATAAAAGACATGCAAGTATAACAACCGAAATTGCGATTTTTAAAAATTTTTTCACCTAATATATTGGAATTTCCTTAAACAAAAAGCAAGTTTGATTTAAAAAAAATAGTACACATCTCAATTTCACCGGCCAACACAGATTATTATGAATAAATAGGAGTCAAAAATATAATTTAAGTCAGAATACTTAGTAAAAATTGATACTTATGATGCGGAGGGGGAGGGATTCGAACCCCCGAAGGGTATTAACCCTTGCTGGTTTTCAAGACCAGTGCAATCAGCCAGACTCTGCCACCCCTCCAGGAAAATTATTTAATCACAAGGGAGATTATTTTGGGTACATTGAACATTAAAATTTGACAAAAAATTGTGATGTTTGAAAGCAAAACTATCAAATCATAAAAAGTATTATTATTAAAAACTTATGATCTAGTTATTATTTTTTTATTCTGTATTTCTCCCAGTGATTTTTTACCTTCCCTTTGTGCATATCACTTTTTGTCCTTTTTACGTATTTTTCACCTTTAATGATTGTTTCTACCTGCTTTAAAACTTTTAAAAAATTCATGCTTAACTCCAAAGTAATGATAAATAATTACTGCGAAAATACCTTTACTAAGATAAATATATAAAGTAAAGAAAAATAAACTTAAATACTTTTTATAAACCTTATAATATCTATTGGATTTTCAAATAAATAATTTGCGCCTGATTTTAAAAGTTCGGACTGAGATCTAAAGCCCCATGACGCACCAAAAGAAATTATATTTGCATTTTTTGCGGTGAAAATGTCAACATTGGAATCACCAACCATAACGCAATTTTTTGGATTTAGATCGAATTGATTAATTATTTCTAAGACTCCACTTGGATCTGGTTTTAATGGTCTATCATTATTTGACCCAATAGTTAAAATATCATAATCATCAAAATACTTTCTAATACATTTAATAGCAAATTCATGAGGTTTATTTGTATTAATTCCAATTTTTATATTTCTTGAAATCAAGTATTCTAATAACTCATTGATTCCTTCATAAACAACTGTTTGAGAATTTAGGTTAGACTTATATTCTTTTTTGATATCAAAGTAAATCTTTTCAAAAGAACCATTAAATCGGGTTGGCAAAGATCTTCTTACCAACTCTTTAAGTCCATCTCCAATGAAGTATTTATATCGTCCTAAATTATGTTTAGGAAGATTATATTTGCATAAAACTGAATTGACGGCACAGCCGATATCGGTGAGAGTATTTAGTAACGTGCCGTCCATATCAAATATTGCACCGTTTATGGTAAGCTCTTTACCATTTTTGAGCATGTTGCAGTTAAATTATAAAATTAGAGAGTGATAAAGTGGTCTTTGAAATTTTTATTTCTTTTTTTCTTTTTCAGCCTTCACAGTCTCTTCTTGCTTTTCAGCCTTCACAGCAGATTCGGAGGTTGTTTCAAACTCACTTAAATCAATGTCTACTAAGTTTGCAGCCTCATTTAATCTTTTGAGGGCTACATCTAGGGATTCACCTTTTCTAGTTTTTACTATTTGCTCATTAAATCGCCAATGACCTGTTTTTTCCGACTTGACACTGTTTATATACTTTACATAAACTGCATCTTTGTCATTAGATCCTGAAGCCTTATCAGCAAAGCTCTTTTGTTTTTTCGCCATAATATTAAAAATTCCAATATATTAAGGTGAAAAATTTATGATGCATTAGAACTAAACTCAACCTCAATCCAAGTAATCAATTAAAAATATCAATGAAAACTATCCATTCATTTTGGATTTTGCCAGTTTTCTCATATCTACTACATTATCACTTTCATCTACGATTTCTACACCCAGAAGTGTCTCTATTGCGTCCTCTAAAGTAATTAAGCCAGTCACAGTTCCAAACTTATCTTTCACCATAAACATTTGTTTTCGAGTTTTTACAAATTTATCTAAAACATCTGATACTGAGTCATCATCATCGACAAACTTAATTGGTTTTATTAATTCAGAAATTTTGACGTTAAATTTATCCTCAGCCTGTTTGTGTACTAGGTTATAACGGTTCACGATACCAATGGTATCCTCTAAATCTTTGTCATAGACAGGTATCCTTGAAAAAGCTATTGGAGTATGCTTATCAATTACTTCTCCAACAGTTTCATCTTTATTTAAAGCAAATATAACAGACCTTGGCGTCATAACTTCCTCTACCGGCATGTTGTCGAGCTTAATTAAATTTTCAATTATATCCCCTTCTTGCTCATCAATCGAACCCTCGTCCTCGCTAATTTCTGCCATCGCTAACAGTTCCTCTCTTGAAGCCTGGATGTTTGAATCGGAATCATCATTTTTTAACAACTTTGACATTGATTCAGATAGTATTACAAATGGCCATGAAACCCCCATCAATAATCTGACAGTAATCGCTGTAAAGGATGCAAGTGATTTATTATAAATAGAGCCTATAGTTTTTGGTATAATTTCAGAAAAAATTAAAATACATATAGTTAAAACTCCAGATGCGAGGCCAACCCAGTTGCTACCATATAAGAGGCTAACTTGTGCGCCAACACCAGCAGCTCCAACAGTGTTCGCTATTGTATTGACTGTCAAAATTGCTGCTAAGGGCTTATTGATATTTGACTTCAAATCCTTCAAAATCCTACCCGATTTTTTGCCCTCCTTTTCTAGAACAACTACGTGAGTAATTGGAATACTCAATAACGCCGATTCCAAGAGTGAACACAAAAAAGAGATAGTTACAGCTAAGAAAAAGTATATAACTAAAAACGTCAAAAAGAGTTAAACCTCTTATTTATTATGAGAGAGTAAATTATGTTATTGTCCATTTGTAGATTTCTTTGATAGAGATTCTTTTACCATACATTAATATTGTAACCTTAAATAATTTACCTGACAATTTTAACATTAATATACATGAAATCACTAATAAAAAACTCGTATAGATAATTTCTAAAGTTTCTACGGTCCCCATCCCTATTCTCATAATCATCATGAAGGGAGTCAATGGAGGAATATAGGAAAATACAGTTGTTAGGTAAGATGAAGGGTTAGAAATAAAGTAAGAACCAAAAATAAAAGGTAAAATCGCAATAAATGAAATAATGGATGTAGATTGTTGCGCTTCTTGTTCGGATGAAAAAAAAGTACCTATCATTGCAAAGATTGATGCGTAAAATAAATACCCCAATAAAAAATATATTAATAATACTGGAATTTGGGAGTACTCTAAGACTCCCCAATTTTTATAATGATTTGCTATAAATGCCGTCAAAACATATATTATCATTTGAGTTACCCCCAAAAGACCCAAACCTAAAATCTTTCCAGTCATTAATTGCAGCGGATTTACAGTTGAAAGTAGAAGTTCGATTGTTCTGCTAGTTCTCTCTTCCATAACACTTCTCAATAGTAATTGACCACTGGTGAAAATAATCATAAACAATACAAAAACAAATATCATGGGAACTACTATATCAGCAATTTTATTACCAATTTTACTACTCCCATCTTCATCTAGTTCGAAAGTTTTAAATCCGATATTTTCATTTAATTGTTTTATTAATGATACGTCAATTCCTGCTCTATCTAATCTATGATTTATAACAGTATTTTGAAGAGCATTCTTTAAATTCGAATATTGTCTAATGTTACTTAATGATAAGCTGTAATATTCTACTTGACCTGAATCTAAGATATTTGGTGATACCGATAAATATCCCTGAATTGTTTTGTCCAAAATTTTTGATAATGCATTTTGATCATTATCCACACCTACAAAAGAAAATTCTGGCATACCATTTTTAGTCTTATATTGATTTTGAACCAGTATTTTAAAGTCATTGATGAGTGCTGTTTGCTTAGATCCATAAATCAACCCAATTTTTGATGTTTTTTCAGGATCTAATGTTGCTAACCAAGTTGGTAAAATTGATATAAGGGCAAATAAAACTGGTAATAATAAAGTGGTGATAATGAACAGTTTTGTTTTTACTCTGTTCAAATATTCCCATTTTGCGATTTTAATTATTTGGGTCAAGATTTTTCTTTTACCGCCTTAATAAATATTTTCTCTAAAGAATCCGTTTCAAGAGAATATGACCTAATATCAACCAGATCATTTAAAATTGGCAAAAATTCTTTTGTAGAAATTTTTAAATTTCCTTTGAATGTAGATCCATTATTTTCAAAGTTTTGAAAAAATTTTATAATTTCAGACTCCTCTAAATGCCCCCCGTATTTAACCATCAATTGATCATTATGCTGATTTGATCGAATTTCTTCTAAGTTCCCATTCAAAATAATCTTGCCATTATTAATTAAACAAATATTATCACATAACTTTTCAACTTGTTCCATTTGGTGGGTTGAAAATATAATTGTTTTCCCTTCATTGCTCTTTTCATTAATTATTTCTTTTAGCAAGATTTGATTTACCGGATCAAGCCCTGTGAAAGGTTCATCTAAAATAAGTAATGAGGGATTATGAATTATTGATAAAATAAATTGAATTTTTTGTTGGTTACCTTTTGATAGTTCTTCAACTTTTCTATTTTTTGATTTCCATAGTTCAAACCGATCTAACCAATACTTTAATTGATTATCGGTTGTATGTTGATCCATCCCTCTCAAACTGGCAAAATATCTTATAATTTGTTCACATTCCTGTTTTTGATATAGACCTCTATCTTCGGGCAGATAACCTAATTTTAGTTTGAGTTTTTCATCTATTTCTTTTTTATTTATCGTAATATTACCCTCATCAGGTTCAATTATGCCCATTATCATTCGTATCGTAGTTGTTTTTCCTGCTCCATTTGGCCCCAATAAACCAAAAATATTTTTTGAATCTGCTTTAAATGATATCCCGTCAACTGCCTTAACATTTCCATATTTCTTTATAATGTTGTTTAACTCTAGCATATTAAATATCTAATACATCCCCATCACATATTTCAGGTGGTTTGATTCCCAATATTCTAGCTAATGTAGCTGCAATATCTACAGTTTTTGTATGATTCCCAACTTTATTCGACTTTAAATTATCTTGAGAAAAAATTAATGGTACATGGGTATCGTAATTATATGGGGAACCATGACCAGTTCCATATGGATTTCTGTATGTGTATCCTGAAGAAACCACTGAAAAAATATCTGCACTTTTATTAGGATGAAGCATATTTTTGTATCTAGCTGTAATTTTATCCTTGCTATCACTTTTAAGGATAGTACTTTTTTTGAAAACGTTTTCAATACCATCAACGCGTACTAGATATTTTTCAATTATTTTATAAATATTGTCTTCTGTTATTTCTCGCTTTTTTAAAAGTGGATAGTTCAAGAAAAAATTAGTTTCATTTCTGTAATATAATTTTTTTCCATAATTTTCTTCAATTTCTTCATCAATCCATTCCAAGGCCTCATTTAAGATCTTTTTATCGATCCTTCCTGCCTCCTCACCTCTTTGCTTTAGATATTCAGGCAGTGGAAGCCCTCCGTGATCTGCAGTAGTAACAAATAACACATTTTCTAACCCTACTTTTTGATCAATAAAATCAATAAAATCCCCCAAATATTTATCTAATTTCATTAACGCATCCATTATTTCTTGAGAGTAAGGTCCGTAATCATGGATCATCCAATCCATCGCAGAAAAACCAACATAGAGCATGTCTGGTGAATCATCTAATCCTAATTTTTCCTCATCAATAGCTAATTTGGCTAATTTCAGTACTTCTCTCTCAAACCAAGGTTTATTCATTAAAGATACTTTTGGATCATCATCTTTATTAAAGCCTATAGGAAAAACTGGGGAATATGTCTCATTTAAATAAGTATCCTCTTCGCCTTTAAAATTATCTATCCTGGAATACTTTAGGTAAACCTCATCCTCAAGTGACTTAAACCACACGGAATCCTTATAAGAATTAGCATTTAGATCCTTGTTGAAAGCATCAACCCAACTTGGTAATGATTTAACATAATAATCCGATGAAATAAAGCTACCATTATAATTCCAATAAAGAACTAGATTTGGATTTCTTCCACCAAGCATTACTGCAGTTCGATCTTTACCTCCGATTGAAATTATCTTCGATTTTGGGTAATCTCCTCTAATCCAATCTCCTAAAGCGGTTGTTTGGTACCGAGCATATGACCGTGCTTTTCCTTTATCGCTTCCAATAACTTTTGCTTTTGAATCTTCTACGCAATTAACAATTTTTTTTAAATCCCTATCATAAAAGCTATTTCCTAAAACCGCTAGTTTGGCAGGATATTGACCAGAACCAATCGAAAAATGACCGGGTCCAGTAGCCGTATACCCATGTTCATGATGAGTGTTTGTGAACCATTTACCATGATCTATCAACCATCTGAAACCGCCATTATAGAGATCATCATATTTTGTAAGCAGATCAGGACGCATTTGATCAACTACAAAGGAAATGATAAGTTTAGGTTTTTTTACTTTAGGATTAGTGCAAGAAAAAAAGATTAAAAAGCAAAGTAAAATATAAATATATAATTTTTTCATATAATTTTTAAAAATCTCCGTTTACCAATTTTTAAAATACAATCTTTTTTTGGCTTAATGATCTGGCTAATATCTTTCACTAAAACAGAATCAATTCTAACTGCTCCTTGTTTTATCATTCTCCTTACCTCGCTTTTGCTCTTTAGAATGCCAGAGTCAAAGATAACATTAACTATAAGATCCTCCCGAACTAATTTATAAGTAGGTATATCTGCTGGAATACCTTTTTCTACAACTACTTTATTAAAGTGATTTTCTGCATCCCTAGATTTCTCCTTATTGTGAAATGTCTCAACAATTTTTCTTGCAAGCTTTCTTTTTATTTTCATTGGATTTATTTTTCTATCTTTTAAATCTGTTTCAATCTTATTCAAAGTAGATACATCAGAATCAGTGCAAAATTGAAACCATTTCAAGATCATATCATCTTTGATAGATAAAACTTTTCCATACATATCTTCTGGTTTATCGTAAAATCCAATATGGTTTCCATATGATTTAGACATTTTCTCAACTCCATCAATACCTTCCAATAGTGGCATAGTAATTACACATTGAGGATTTTGGTTCTTATGTTTTTGAATATCACGGCCAACTAATAAATTAAATTTTTGATCTGTACCCCCTAATTCAACATCAGATTTTAGATAAAATGAATCTTGTGCTTGCGCCAAAGGATACAAGAATTCATGAATTGATATTGGGATTTTAGACTGAAATCTTTTTGTAAAATCATCTCTTTCCATCATTCTTGCTACGGTATATATACTTGACAGCTTGACTACATCACTGAAACTCATTTTATCTAACCAAGTTGAATTATATAGTGTTTTAAGGTTTTTAACATCAAGTATTTTATGAGATTGTTCAACATATGTTTTTGCATTTTCCCTAGCTTCTTCAATTGTAAGTTGAGGCCTAGTTTTATTTCTACCGGAGGGATCTCCAATCATGGCAGTGAAATCACCAATTACCAACACAGCGATATGACCTAAATCCTGAAATTGACGGAGTTTTTTGAGAACTATAGAATGACCTAAATGCAAGTCAGGTCTACTTGGATCACAACCAAGTTTTATAATTAGAGGGCGATTTAATTTTTTTGAATTTTCAAGCTTCTTTATAAGAGCACTTTCAGGAATGATCTCTTCTACTCCTTGCTTAATAATTTCGAATTGCTCTTTGGAAGGTAAAAATTTCATTATCTTTTTAAAGCCCTTTGAATATCCCTTTCAACATCTCTCTTTTTTTTCGATGCTCTCTTATCATACAACTTTTTTCCTTTTGCCAAACCCAACTCAATTTTTACCAACCCACCTTTAAAGTATAGCTTCGTTGGTACTGCTGTGAGACCTTTCTCAGCTAATTTAGTATCAATTTTCAAAATTTCTCTCTTGTGCAAAAGTAGTTTTCGATTCCTTAGTGGGTCATGTCCATCGTAACCTGTGTGACTGTAGGATGGTATGTGGAGAGCTTTAATCCATGCCTCTCCTTTTCGAGTAACGATGTAAGACTGTTTCAAGCTTACACTTCCTTCTCGTATACTTTTGACTTCACTCCCCTTTAATTGTATTCCTGCCTCAAAATTCTCTAAAATATGAAACTCATGATAGGCCTTTCGATTTGTAGATACGACTGTTTTTTTCATTATATCAATAATATTAAAATACAAGAATCATTATCTACTCTACAATATTTTAATTTTTATTATAAAATATCTTTCAAAAATTTATACATTAAAATAATAAAATATTTGATAATTTGAAATTCCGATAATGAAGATTTTGCTTATAGAACCCTATTATTCTGGATCACATAAACAATGGGCAGATGGTTTTAAAAATCATAGTCGCTATGAGATTAAAATTCTTTCGTTGAAAGGGCAATTTTGGAAATGGCGGATGCATGGTGGTGCTGTGACAATTGCTAGTAAATTTAATAAAATGAGGTGGGTACCAGATATAATTCTATGCACCGATATGATGGATTTAACGGTTTTTATATCCCTATCTCGGGAGAAGATTAAAGATATTCCTATTGCCCTTTATTTTCATGAAAACCAGTTGTCGTATCCATGGAAACCAGACGATCGAGACATCAAGCATAAAAGAGACATGCATTATAGTTTTATAAATTTCTCATCAGCACTGGCAGCTGATAAGGTACTCTTTAATTCAAAATTTCATATGAATAATTTTATAGAAAACTTAAAAAGATTTTTAAAAAGTTTCCCAGACAATAGAGAAATAGAAAAAGTGAATCAAATTAAAAATAAGTCAAAAGTTCTTTATTTAGGATTAAATCTAAAAAAATTTGATCAATTAGAGATAAAAACAAATAATAAGCCTACCCTTCTTTGGAATCATAGATGGGAGTATGATAAAAATCCTGGACTTTTCTTTAATACACTAAAAAAATTAAAAGAAAATAATATTGATTTCAAATTAGTTGTAGTTGGCGAAAATTTTAATAGAGCACCCTCTATCTTTGATGAGGCAAGGAAAATTTTTAATGATAATATCATTCATTGGGGTTATGCTAAAACATTTGATGAATATGCTGATAATTTATGGAAATCCAACATATTACCTGTTACATCAATACAAGACTTTTTTGGGATTAGTATTATGGAGGCAATTTATTGCAATAACCTTCCTATTTTACCCTATCGATTGAGTTATAAAGAGCTTGTACCAAAAAGATTTAAGGAATTAGTTTTTTATGAAAACGATCAATCATTTTATCAAAAAGTTTGTTGGGCAATTAATAACTACTCCAAAATTGAATTAAGTCCTTTAAAAACCAATGCAAAAAGATTTGATTGGAATATTATGGCGCCTACCTACGACGATTTTTTTTATGATTTAATTTAAACTTCGAAAGATTATTTCAAATAAATTAATCTTTGTTTATATATTTTTTGGTCTGTTCGATAATCAATAAAGTAGATACCAGAACTGCATTCATAACCTTTGTTCGTTTTTCCATTCCAATCCAGACTATGCAACCCCTTTCCTATAAAACCATCAAACAACCTATTGATCAACTTTCCATTAACATCAAATATATTTACAATTAAACTTGTTGATTTTGATGTTGAAAATTCAATTTTAACTCTTGAATTAAATGGGTTTGGATAAGCGAAGCATTTTACCGTTGTTTCATTTAATTTATAAACATCATAATATCCTAAATCTTGATCAACTTTAATATCAAAAACCAAAGGTAAATGATCTGATGCAATTTCTGTATCCGCTTCTTGAAGTGAATATTGATTGAGAGAGGCTTGATCCATTGAAAGTGTGTTTAATATGTAGTTTCTTCCACTATCAATTGTTGCATCTGAGTAAAATATGTAATCCAATTTCCCTGGATTAAAAGACGAATTATCATTACGCCAAGTATACCCCATCCTTTTGTGAGTGTGTCTAGGATAAAGCTCTACAATTGGAGTAGAATCCCAATCAGGATAAAAATCATTGCCAAATTCATTCTCATTATCAATATTTCCCAAACGAATAGTTTCTACTTGCTTTCTATATCCAACAAAATTGAAATCACCAACATGGATGAAAGGAGTGCCTTCTTCAATTTCAAACGGAACGATGTTATTTAACCTCCATTCTCTCCAATCGCTTGTAAAGCTATCAACTTGGTCTTGGCGATCTTCATCATTTGAACAGCAAGATAAATGAGAATTAAAAATAAGAAGATTTTTACCAATCTTGTCGACAGTCTCTATTAAAACTGCCATTGATCGATCTGAACTTAGCTGGGTATGAGATATAATAGAAAAGTTAGATAAAACCACTAAATCTCCATATGTCCAGCTTGCATTCCAATCATCGTTTGGAAACCAAGATTGAATTATATCCTCAATACTTCCCCATTCTGAGTGCTCTTGAAGTGCAATAATATCGGGGTCTAGGGCTTGGATAATTCTTCTGAAATGGCTTTGCCGATTTGGATCAAGTATTCCCTCATTTAATGTGTTATATGAAACCAATCTAATATCTTGTTCTGACTTTCTATCCAACGGTGTGGGAATTGGCTCTTGAACAAACTGATCATAAAATTCAAAAAGTATCTCATCTGTATTATCTGGTAAAATATCTCCACCATTTTCCTTTTCAGTTAATAAGAATCTACCTTTCGAAAAAATTTGTTCCCCGCCCAAAGTCAAAGGATCAGAGTTTTTTGAGATTGCTATTTCAAATTTATTTGATGTTGTAGTAGGCGCTATTCTAAGGTTAATATCATTTTGATAAATTTCTGATTGACTATCATTTATATATGATTGGCCAGTTCTACTTCCAAAGATCCATTCAAGCTCTGCTCCAATACCTCCAATATTAAAACCAGTTAAGCTATCATCATCTGCATCAATATATAAATGGAAATCATTCCAATTTTGCATTAAAAATTCATCAGAGTAAAAACTTAAGTATATGAAAATAAAGTTATTATCCTCGGTGATTTTCAAGATATGAAAATCCGCTTCGTCATAATCATTTAAATCATCCTCATAGGCAACTGATACCGTATTCCAATCATTAAATGCCCCATCAATGGAAATTGGGTGACCAGCGATTATAAGAGTAACAAAAAAGAGACCAAAAAAAAGCTGTGAGAACTTCTTTTTTGAAAAAAATATCAAAAAATTAAATTTTCATCATATCCAAGACAAGCCTTATACCCCAGCCAGTTGCGCTCCCTTTTGGATTAATACTATTAGGTTCACTTCCCCAAGCGGTTCCAGCAATATCAAAGTGCACCCAGGGAATGTTATCGCCAACAAACTCTTTTAAAAAGGCTCCTCCAGCTATGGTACCTGCTTGTCTTGCTGCACCAATATTTTTTACATCGGCGATTTCAGACTTTACTTGTTTTAAAAACTCCGGCCATAATGGAAGTTCCCAAACTTTTTCAAAGGTGTTCTCAGCAGAATTCTTAACTTTTTCAATTAATTTTTCATCAGTACCCATAATACCCGTTGCGATATGCCCAAGTGTAATTACCATTGCTCCAGTGAGAGTAGCAAAATCAAGTATATATTCAGGTTCATAATGCTTACTGGCATATGATAGTGCGTCTGCAAGTATCAACCTACCTTCAGCATCTGTATTTAATACTTCAATAGTTTTTCCATTGTATGCTTTTAAAATATCTCCTGGTTTATACGCATTCCCGCCTAATAAATTTTCAGTTGATGGCACAATACAAACAGCATTTATAGAAGGTTTTAATTTAGCTATTGCTTTAAAAATTCCTAAAACGGTTGAAGAACCACACATATCATATTTCATTTCATCCATGGATGCTGCTGGCTTTATTGATATGCCTCCAGCATCAAAAGTTAATCCTTTCCCAACAAGCACTATAGGCTTTGAATCTCTGCCTTTATTGTACTCTAAAACTATGAACTTGGGAGGCTCATTTGTACCTTGAGCAACCCCTGCTAATGCCCCCATTCCCATTTCAGTGAACTCTTCTCTTTCAAAAACTTTAAGATTCATATCGCCTTCATCCGCTATCTCTTCCGCAAATTCAGATAATCGAGTTGGTGTGGTTATATTGCCAGGATGATTCGCTATATCGCGAGCATCGCAAATAGATGATCCTATCTTGAATCCTTTTTGAATCATTTCGCTTTCACTATTTAGTACAGTAACCGAATCTAATTCAAACAGTTTTGATTTATCTGTTTTATAATTATTGAACTGATAGCTACCTAAAACCAAACCCTCGCCCATTGCCTGACATTGGATTGAATCCATACAAAAGCATTCAATTGACGCAGACGAAATCTTTTGCTTTACAGCGTATCTCGATACTGAACCTGAAGCTTTTCGTATAGTATCTGGGTTTAATTTTTTTCTCTTGCCAAGACCAACAACAAGAACCCTTGTTTGATTTACATATATTAAATTTTGTTCACCAACTTTTCCTTTTAAATCTCCAGTTTTAATAGCATTTGTTAAGATCTTATCATTTTCCATATCGATTTGATTAGCTAAATCAGTTAAGGTTTTTTCTTCAAAAATTCCAACTGCAATTAAGTCTGAATCTATTTTAGACCATTCATTTTTTTCTTGATTAATTTTAGAGATATAAGCCATTTGAATCCTTTTGTTAAAAATTAGACGTTTACAATTTAGAAAATATAATACAAATAGAATATTTACTTACATTATTAATATTTAATTAAAATGCTTATTTTGCATTGAATTTGATGTAGATACATGATAAAACTTATAAATATAAAGAGCCATGAGCAGAAGCCTTTTATAGTTCTGTTTTGCATGTTCTTTTCAATAGTAGCGACAAGCATTACTGGATCATCTGTAAGGGACACTTACTTTTTGCTCAATTTTGATAAGTCTTATTTGCCATTAATGTATTTGCTGACAGCCATATCGATGGCCTGGATAATTAAGGGTTATAAGAAAGCTACCCGCAATAAAGGTCAAGTCTACATTACTTTAATTTTAAATCTGATTTTTATAGTGCCTCTTATTTTACTAAAATACTCATTATATGGATTCTTTATTCCAATCCTTTATATTTGGATTGAAATCATTACTATTCTATCAATCTTTCAGTTCTGGGAAATTTCAGCTTCAGTATTCAATTCAAGACAAGCAAAAAGATTGTACACTTTTGTAGCATCCGGAGGCTCTTTTTCAGGTATAATCATTGGGTCATTAATTAAACCCTTCAACAAAAGTTTCGGTTCTAAAAATTTATTATTCTTGACCATTTTCTTTTTATGCTTATCATCATTACTTATTATTTTAATTAAACCATTATTATCAAAAAATAAAAATAATGATTTTAATGCATCTAGAAAGGCTACCACATCTCTTCTGAAAGACGAAACATACATTGCAAATATCGCTATTATTGTGGCTTTATCAGCTCTAATTTCCAAGATAATTGATTATCAATTTAAGATAACCGCATCAAACATCTATCCAAACCAAGAAAATCTTCTTAATTTTTTTGGAGAGTTTTACATTTTAACTGGTGCTGGAACTCTTGTTATGCAATTAATAATAACTAATTATATTTTAAGGAGATTAGGAATATTAATTGGTATTATGATCCTGCCAGTAATGATATTTTTTGGCTCAGTGGGATTTTTATTCTCAGGAACATTGGCCACAATTTACTTTGCGAAATTTTCTGACCAAGTTATCAAATTTTCAATTCATAATTCTATACAAGAAATACTTTGGCTTCCAATTAAAAACAGTTTAAAAAAAGCTATGAAACCTTTTGTGGATGGAACCATTCGTTCAAGTGTAGAGGGTTTAGCAGGTATTTCAATATTCCTTTTTATATACATAGGATTAATAAATGGAGGTAAATCAAATCTTCTAAGTATACCAGTATTGTTTGGAGTTATATTTTGGATTTTTAGAAATTTCAAAATTAAAAATGGATACACTAAATCAATTGTTAAATCAATTGAAGACAGAAGCTTTTTTATTGATAATATAAAGTTTAACCTGAACGATTCTACAATAATCAACACAATCGACAATGCACTGAAAAGTAAGGATGAATTCAAGCAACTATTCGCAATAGATTTATTATGGACACAAAATCTTAAATCTTGGAAAAACACACTGCAGAAGCTACTTGAATCAAGTAATTATAAAATTAGAAGAGCTGCATTGGAACTAACATGGAATAATTCTGAAATACTTCCAACCAATAAGATTATAAGTATCATTAATTCAGATGAAGACCTACGTCCATTTGCAATAAATTGTATTAGCAACCGCAAGGTTAATGATATTACATCTATTCTAAACATTTACTTAGACTCCAGCAATTTATCAGAAAAAGTAGCTTCAGCTACCTCTTTGCTCAAACAGAATATCGAAAGTAAAAAGTCTATTCAAATTATTAGAACAATCATTGATGATGGGAACCAAAAAGAAAAGTTAACTTTATTTGAGTTTTTAAGTGGCTTAGAAAGTTTAGTTTCTGATAAACAAATTTCTAGAATTTTTAA
>CACLYL010000014.1 GCA_902611135.1 uncultured Fidelibacterota bacterium
AATTAGATTTTGTGTTGATGATAATGTAGAGGATGGTGCTGGCTCAAATCATGAGGTAAGTCCATGGTATACAATTGATTGGATAGGATGGAAATTGGTATCTTGGGATATGAGCGTAGATGAGGTAGGTGAATGGATTGGAGATGGAAATTTAAACGGCAGTTTAAGATTTGATAGCTTCCAGCTGACACATTCTAATGATGCGCTAGAAAATGGAAAGATATTTATTGATGACTTGCGCTTGGCCAATAATTTTGATTTGTCAAATGGTATTGACAAAATAAATAAAGTGATCAGTATTGCAAAAAACTTTCCAAATCCATTTAATAACTCAACAAAAATATCTTTCACAATTGGTAAAACCCGTTCAGTTAAAATTAATATTTATGATATAAAAGGCCACAAAGTTAAAACAATTGTTGATGGCCATTATAATTCAGGAGTCTATAATGCTAACTGGGATGGTAAAAACACCTTAGGTGAAATGGTCTCATCAGGCATATATTACTATTCTATCCTTTCAAATGATTATGTGGAAACAAAAAGTATGGTTTATTTAAAGTAAATATGCAATTTAAAATAAAAATATTACTTTTTTGGCTTTTAGTTATAGCTTGCCAAGATAACTTAAATAATGATTCTGATAGTCTCTCAGACTCCTCTACTGGTGTTGATACGTCACGTTATAGCGATGTAGAAACCCTATTTGCCAATCAATGTTATCAATGCCACAGTGAAAAAGAATATAGTTTTTATGCCCTTAATTTAGATTCATATGAAAATATTATGGCTGGCAGCCAAAATGGACAAGTGGTTATTCCAAATGATCCGATAAACAGCATGTTATATTTAAAATGTGCTGGAGAACATTCTACTGGAGATAGGATGCCCCAAGGCAGTCCAAATTATTTTGACAATAATCCCGATAAGCTTCAATTGATTTATGATTGGATAAATTTTGGATGTATTGAATAATCTTGTGTTATGGAATATCCAATTAGCAGTTTATAAATAGGTCTTGAATCGTTTCCCGTCTTCTGATCAAAACTCCCTTATTATTGTCTAATAAGACTTCAGCTGCTCTTGGTCGGTTGCAAAACTGATGTGACATTGAAAAGCCATAAGCTCCAACATCCATAACTGCGATCAAGTCATTAACCTTTACCTTTGGAAATGATCTATCAATTGCAAGTCTATCAGTATTCTCACAAATTCTTCCTGTAATATCCGTGACCTGACTGTGCTTTTTTTGAGGATTCCCAACTTTGTAAATTCGATGGTATGCATTATATAAAGCAGGTCTCATGAGGGTTTCCATCCCTGCATCAAGGCCGACAAAATTTTTATAACTATTTTTAATCCCTGTTACCCTGCAAAGTAGTATTCCAGTATTTCCGACAATTGATCTTCCCGGTTCTATCCAAAATTCTGGAATTTTTTTTCCTGAAAAGAATTTATGGAATACTTTACTAACATTACTAAATACCTCATCAATATCCAAAGAGGCATCTTCATCCTTGTACGGGATTCCATATCCTCCTCCCATATTTATATATTCAAAGTTAATATTCAACTCTCTCATTATTGAATTTGCTATATTTAAAATTTCATTCATTAACTTTGGAAAATACTTTGCGTCTAAAATACCAGACCCGGTCATACACTGGATCCCAAACTTTTTAACCCCGTTTGCTTTTGCCACCCCATATGCATCTATTATTTTAGATCTAGGAACTCCAAATTTTGAATCGACTCCTCCAGTAGTAATTTGTGAAAATGCACCTTTGCCAAAACCCGGGTTCAATCGAAATGATATTTCATTGGGTATAGAATGCTTTTTTATTTTTTTAATAGAGTTAATATCATCAAGATTTAAATGAACTTTATTGTCTATTGCTACTTTTAAATCATCTTCTGATTCATAATTACCAGTGTATAGACATTCTTTGGATAAAATATTTCCAAGATTTGCAGCATGTATTTCACCTGGACTTGAACAATCCGCTCCTAGGTCGGGGACTTTAGATTTAAGAATACGAACTAAATTTGGATTACTATTTGCTTTGATTGTATAACAGATACGATATTTTTTAAAATACTTGCCTAATACTTTATCCATATCGTTTATATTCTTTACTAATTGCTTTTTATCATACAAATAAAGTGGTGTTCCATATTCTTTTGCTAAACTTTTTAATAGAGGTTTTTCTTTAATTAAATGGAACAAAGGATGTTTCATTTCTTTGGCTTAGAAATATTTTCTTGAAGTATCCGCTTTTTTGAAGCTGCCCATGAGCAAATAATACAACCTCTTAAATCATGGTTTCTTGCAGGGCAATGCTCTCTTCCAAAAAAAATGATTTGAAGATGTCTTCTATTCCAGATGGTTTTAGTCCATAACCCTTTCAGGTCATTTTCAGTCATATTAACATTCTTTGCTTTAGATAACCCCCATCTTGAGGCTAGTCGATGGATATGGGTATCCACTGGAAAAGCAGGGATATCAAACCATTGGGACATTACAACACTTGCTGTTTTGTGTCCAACACCAGCTAAATTTTCTAAATAATTCCAATCGGCTCGCACTCCGTTTCCTTCAATTAATTGAACGGCCATTCTTTTTAAATTCTTTGCCTTAGTAGGAGCTAAACCGATCTCTCTTATTAAGTTTTGAATTGTTTTCACATTAAGTTTTGACATTGCTTCAGGAGTATCTGCCTTTTGAAATAACGCAGGAGTTACTTGATTGACCTTTTTGTCAGTTGTTTGAGCTGAAAGCATTACAGCTACTAAAAGAGTGTATGCACTATAATGATCTAAAGGAGTTGGTGTTTCAGGATAAAGTTTATCAAGAATTACTCCAATCTTTTGAGCTTTCTCACTTCGTTTCATTATTATAAAAAGGACTCGTTAACATTCTATTTTTTTAATGGTATTAGTTTAATTTTAGTATTATAAAATCTGATGATTTTAAAAAATACAGTGGACCAATTTAAATAATATTTATTTTATGAAAAACTATACATCAACTATTAGCATTATTTTTATTTTGGCCTTCATAACATCTTGTGATAATAGCATTACATCAAATTCAGTTGATTGTACAGAAATAATAACATATAATAATTTAAAAGGCGATTGTTCAGAAACTTTAAATCATCAAAATGAAGTGTATTTCAACACTGATGGTGATCTAAGAATTATCACATCTAATAATATACCAGATCATTTCGTCGGCCTTTTTGGAGAAGGAGCGGGATCTTTAAACCCAAATCAAATCAAACCGCAGGATAATCGATATGAAATTGACTTGAGTCCAGAAAAAAATGATAACTCAATTTCCCTATTAAATAATGGACCAGCATATAGTTTTGGAATACTTTTTAATGGGATTGAACTTGACCCAATAGCTGCTGAACCTTGGCCCCATACAAAACCAATTACCTCTAACCATAATTGGGATTGGAATTTAGAGGCTACGAATGCAGGCTTGGGACTTGATTGTAATAATGCTCATGTCCAGCCAAATGGAAAATACCATTACCATGGTATTCCTGAAAATTATTTGAGAAATATAGCTTCTAACATAACAGAAATGCTGCTATTAGGTTATGCAGCAGATGGCTTTCCAATCTACTACCAATATGGATATATAAATTCTGAACTCTCTTTATTAAATTCAAGCTATGTGTTAAAGTCAGGAAATAGATCAGGAGATGGTATTGATCATCCTTGTGGCATTTATAATGGAGTTTACACTGCAGATTATGAATACATTGAAGGATCCGGTGATTTGGATGAATGCAATGGTTACGAGGGATTTTCTCCGGAATACCCTAATGGTACTTATTATTATGTTTTAACAGATGCTTATCCAGGTATTCCACGTTGTTTTAAAGGAATACCTTCTCAAGATTTTAGGATAGGAAATTAAAATTGAACATAAACAGTAAAGTGATTGATTTATATGAAAATTTTAATGACTTTTTTATTATGCTAACATTAAGAGGATAAAAATTATGGAAAGAAAGTTAACTACTATTTTTGCTTCCGATGTTGTTGGTTTCAGTAAAATGATGGGAATTGATGAACAAAAAACTTTAGAAATACTTCAAGAGAGGCGTGAAGTTATAGATAAAATCATTGATGATTTCGGTGGGGTAATATTTGGAAGCGCAGGCGATAGTGTGATCGCAGAGTTTTCTAGCCCTTTGAAAGCAGCGGAAGCAGCTGTTTCAGTCCAAAAGGCTATGAAAACCATGAACCAAGATAAAAAAGAGTTTGAACAAATGACATTTAGGGTTGGAATAAATATTGGCGATGTTATGGTTTCTGGGAATAATTTATTTGGAGATGCAGTCAATATCGCTGCAAGGTTGGAGGCAGAGGCTAAACCCTCTGGTATTTGCGTATCAAATACTGTTTTTGATATGATCAACAGAAAAATAATGGTTTCTTTTGAAAATGCTGGTGATCTAGATTTAAAAAACATTGATTACCCTATAAAAGCGTTTCATGTGCTTCAACAAAATAAAGGCACACCTAGATTTACCCAAGATTCTGAAAAAATTCACACGATAGTGAATGATAAAGAATCGGGTTCTGTAGCGGTTTTATTTTTTAAAAATTTAAGTAAAGATGAAGATCAAGAATATTTCTGTGAGGGTTTTTCGGAAGATCTATTATCTATGCTTTCCCGTTTTAATAAACTAGTTGTTATCTCAAGCCACGCAAGTTTTGCTTATAAAGATAAAAATAAAAGTTTTAAAGACATTGGAAATGATTTAGGAGTTCGATATATAATACATGGAAGCGTTCGAAAACTTGGATCAAAAATGCGGATCAATGCAAACCTGGTATCCACTGAAAATGAAGGTAGGATTTGGTCCAAAAACTTTGATTTATCTGTTGATGAGGTTTTTGATGTTCAAGATAAAATTGCAGACGAAATTGTAACAACCATTGTTGGAAGAGTGGAAGCTGACCATTTAAACTCACTTAGGACTAAAAGGCCAGATAATATGGCTGCTTATGATTTAGTCCTTCAAGGCTTGGAGTATGCTAAAAGAGGTAATGTGATGAAAGAAAACACAGAGAAAGCAGTTGAACTATTTGAAAAAGCCATTGATGTTGAGCCGACCTATGCTCGTGCGCATGCTTGGAGAGCATGTTCGCTTAGTAATTTAGCAGATTGGGAAGATAAACCTAGACCAGAATTGGCTGAGCAAGCATTTAAATCTATTAATTTAGCTTTAGATCTTGATCCATCTGAACCTGAAGTTCATAGGATTATGGGTTCAATTAAACTTTGGAGAAATCGTGATTATGATTCCGCTGAGTATCATTTTGAAAAAGCAAAAGAATTATGCCCAAGTGATGTCTTCATAATATCCCGGTATGTAAACTTACTCATTTATTTAGGCAATTTTGAAAAAGCCTTATCTGAATTAAAAAGAGCTTTACGCCTTGATCCTTTTTCTCATGATCTCCTTTTTGGTCCTGAACTTGTTTGTTATTTCTGGTTAAATGATTATTCTGCAGCATTAAAAAGCTTCTTCAAAATAAAAATGCCAAGAACCCATTTATTTTACTACGCAATGGTGCTTTTTAAAAAGGATAAATTAGAACCTGCTAAAACTAAATTAATTGAAGCTGAGGTGGTAACAGGGATGAATATTGATTCATTTATAAGCTCTGAACCTTACAAAGATAAAAATATATCAAAGGTTTTAGAAAAAGATTTAAATAAGATTAAAGAACTTTGAAGCCCCTCTTTTTAATAAATAAATATTTTTTATAATTTCTTACCTTTAATATAAATTTAGGTTTGTATCAATTTTAACATAAATAGCTTGATTATTAAAAAGTGAGACAAACTCTAATTTAATAAAATAAAAAAATATTTTGATAAAAATAGAAGTGGGAGGAACAATTTTTCAAAGACTGAATATTATAATATATTAATTGTCATTGAGTACCACTTTGTGGGAATTTTAGTTTTTGATAATCTTTTTTTTAAAAAGTTTTAAAAAAGAGTTATTCCTTTTTTAAAGATTGGATGCGTCAGGTTTAGATTTGGCTTTAAATTGTAATATAAAATTTTAAGTTTATTAGTTAAATAAGTTTGTTCAGAAAAATGAAGAAACTTTATATTATCAAAATAATTCATATACCACGATCAGATGATTACCATTTATAAGCACGATTATTATCTCTTGAATAAAAGATTTTATTGTGAATAATTATATTGAAATTATAATTTCAATTTCACATAGTTTATAATATTATTTTAACACCATCATTCTGATTATTACTTTATTACTATTTATGATAAATCTATTTAAGAAATGTTCATAAGACTATTTAGTCATAGTAACATATAAAAAGTATGTTATAGATTCTAACCTAACTTTTAAAGCATAATCACCTAATCAAAATGAACTTTGATGAATATTCAGACTCATATTTTAAACTTTTAGAAGAACAAGAAAAGACATTTAAATTTTTTGCCCCAGATAGGTATTTTTTTGTTAAATATAAAATTGATTTGCTTAAAAAAATTCTAAGTGATTATCCAAAAAAAATTTTAGATTATGGTTCTGGTGTAGGATTAGCTTTACCATACTTTTTAGAGAACTTTCCAAAATCAAAAATCTTTGCATCAGATATATCAACTAATAGTTTATCGGTTGTCTCGAAAAACTATTCAAAGGTTGAGGTGATTAGAGATGAAGAATTAACAAAAAAACATTTTGATCTAATTTACTGTTCTGGAGTATTTCATCACATTATGCCTCCAAAGAGAGGAAAAGTTCTTCGTAAACTATATAAATGTTTAAATAGAGACGGGTTAATATGTATTTTTGAACATAATCCATTTAATCCTATTACAAGAAGAATGGTATCAACATGTGAATTTGATAAAGGCGCTGAATTATTATCCCTCAGCAATTTAAAAAAACTTATGAATATAAATTCATTTGGTGTAATAAAATCAAATTATACTTTATTTTTCCCAAAGATATTTTCCAAATTAAATTTTATTGAGCATTATTTTGGATGGTGTCCCCTTGGAGGGCAATATTATGTATTGGCAAAAAAAAAAGAATGAAAAAAATAATCTATTTAAAAAAAATAACCTTCTTTGATTATAAGACTAAAAAATATGGTTGATAAAAGTAATTTAATTCTAGCACTACTTGTGCCTTGCTATAATGAGGAAGAAGTAATCATTGATACAAATGAAAGGCTATTAAATCTGATTTATAAATTAATAAAGAGCAAAATAATTAGTCCTAAATCATATATCTATTATGTCGATGATGGAAGTAGTGATACAACATGGGGGACGATTAAAAAACTTCATATTAATGAAAAACGTATAAAAGCTTTAAAGCTATCAAAAAATTTTGGACACCAAAATGCTTTGATTGCAGGATTAAATCAGTTGGAAAATAAATGTGATTTTGTTATAAGTATAGATGCTGATTTGCAACAAGATATAAATGTAATTCCTATGATGATTGATAAATACTATGCAGGATCTGAAATTGTTTTTGGAATTAGGAAAAATAGATCTGGAGATACAATTTTTAAAAAGGCTACGGGGGTTTTATTTAATAAAATTTTTAAAATTTTAGGTGGTAATATTATCGAAGATCATGCAGATTTTAGACTTTTAGGAGGGAAAGCTCTTAAAGCATTATTACAGTATACTGAAACAGACATTTTTATAAGAGGTATTGTACCAAATTTAGGTTTTAAAACGTCCAAAGTTAAATTCGAACAGAGCAGACGTCGATTAGGGAAAACAAAATATAGTTTGATGAAGATGTTTAACTTAGCATATAAAGGCATTTCATCATTGTCAACAACCCCATTAAGATTTCTATTTTTTATTGGCTTCTTTTCTACATTAATTTCTCTGTTCTGGAGTATTTACGTAATATATGCAAAATATTACACACTAAAAATAGTACCTGGATGGGCTTCAATCATTTTATCAATTTGGTTTTTTAGTAGCCTTCAATTGATGGCACTAGGATTAATAGGAGAATATCTATCCAAAGTATTTCTTGATGTAAAGAAAAGACCTAGATATATAGTTGAGAGTAGTATAGACTAAGGTGTTATTGAATAGTTTTTTTCATAATAAAATTAAATTCCTTGAAAAAAAGAGAGTTAAAAAATCTATTATTCAAGTATCTTTTTTTTTATCTTGTTTTTATATATTAATTCAGTTTATTGATTCAATATTTCTTTTTCCAAAAAATATTGGTGATGAATGGCATTTTAGTAGAGATTTAAAGTTTTTTATAAAAAATGGCTATTATTTATCAGTTTTAAATGGAACCTCTATTCCGTATACTTTACTTTCTGGACTGATTTATTCTTTTCTTGAGGACGTAAGTTTATCATTAAGAGTGGCAAATGCCACTATGGTTTTTTTTGTTATTTTATATTTCCAATTCAGGAAAAACTTATTTGTGGACAACCACAAAGTTATTTTTATGATTCACGCCTTAATAGTTTTAGGTACAACTGGCGGCATATTTTATGGCACAAATGATAGTTTCTTTTATATCAGTTTTTTTATTTTATGCTCAGAATGCTATCTTTGGCAAAAAGGATTTAATGTATCTAATTTATTTTTAGTTCTTATTTATACCCTCTGTATACTTTCCAGACCACATTTCATACTTTATTTACCAATATTGTTTGCAGCAAATCAAATATTTTCAACATATAAGTTTGGTTTTAAAAGAAAAAGTATTTTAAACCCCTTTACTCAAAATTTTATAATTAGTCTAATATTTGTATTACTTTTCAATTATCCAAAGCTTATGGAATTAAATTTTTCTCATAATCAAGGAGACTATTTGCCAAAATTTCTTTTTTTATCATATGCAGATAAATCAAAAACCTATAAAACAGATGATCCTAAATTTAATTGGGTTCAATGGTGCTTTTATTCACAACTAGTTTCAGATAATGAAGGATCCGGATTATTTGCTCCATTTGTTGAGTGGAATGTAGTAAAAGAATTCAAAGATAATAATCCAAAAGTAAGGCTACCAAATTCTTATCAAGAATATATATTGAAATTTCCTCTTCATATTATTAATAGATTTCCTAAATCAATAATTGAGGTAATAGTATACAGCACAAGATACTTAGGTATCATTTTATTGATCATTCCATTTTGGTTAATCCAAAGAAAAGAATTATCATCCAGAGTATCACCTCTTTTTCCAGTATTATTACTTTTTATCGGAATCACTATATGGGCAGTAATCATGCCCATCCATATTGCACAGCAAAGGTTAATGCCTTTTTATTTAATGCTACTTTTTTTAGTTACTGATAAAAAGAGTTTTATGGTAAACAGAGCATTTAGGAATCTAATTTTTTTAAACATAATTATAATTGATATTATTGTATTAATTGCCTTGGCTAAATGGGGTGTTTTTCGAAGTATCTGATATTAAATAGCTATGATTAAAAATTTAATCTCTAAAAATTAGTGTCAAAAATTAATCAAAATACTAATTCTGTTTCGTACATTGGTTATACCCTTTAAAATTTGAAAATCAAGCTTCATTTCTTCAAGCATACTCTTTAATTCGTTTTGGTTATAGACTTGGATTTTTAAATTTTGTCGAACCTTTCTGTAGTTACCAAAAATTGATTTCAATAACAATAAGGACGTATCAAATAATGTATGCAGCTTTATGCTATTGTAAATTAATCCCATTGTATCTTTGAGAATACTTCTATTAATTGGAATATCAGCAATGATCATTTGGCTATCCTTGGGAATAGTTAATTTTTGGCATTCTTTTATAAGCTCTTTTATTTCGGTAGGAGAATTGAAATATTGAACAACACTTATTACAAAAATTTTATTCACTTTATCTTTTATAAAATCATACTGTAAATAATTGTTATGAGGCAAATCATGGTAAAATATATTTTTGTTTCGTTTAAACTTTCTTTTACAAAAATTTAAACATTCATTTGATGTTTCTAAAAGATGTATTTTTTTGACTTTATTAGATATTATTTCGCTAAAAAAGCCTTTACCACAGCCAATATCCATTACTACGTCTGTAGGCCTATAATTAATAGATTTTAATGTGTTCTTATAAAGGAATGTATTACCTTTTTTCCAAATATTATCAGAGGTAATGTTTTCACTATCCCAGTATTCTATCCAGCTTTTCATTTAAGAATGTACCAATGTTTTTATTATCAAGTATCTATAATTTCATTATAAAAATATCTTAAAATATTTAAATTTAATAATATTTAAGAAAAGGATTTTATAATTGTAAAATTAATGATAACAGCCGATGACTTTGGTCTATCAAATAATGTAAATTAGGGAATTATAAGTTTACTTGAATCAAATATAATTTCTAACGCTTCAGCTATGGTATGTGGAGGCGATTATGAAAGAGGAATTAAGAATTCAAATTCTAGATTTTACAAGAAATTAGGTTTACATATTTGTCTCGATTCTGATGGAATACCTATTTCAAATATTGAAGACATCCTTTCTTTAGTAGACAAAAATACTGGTAAGTTTTTTACTAGAGCAAAATTTATATTTAAAATTTTTACTGGACAGATAGATCAAATTGAATTAAACGAAGAAATACATTTACAATATAGAAAACTATTAAATTGTGGTATTAAACCGAATCATATTGATGGTCACGGTCACATACATGTTATGCCTCAAGTTGCAGATGTAATTTGTTCAATAGCAAAAAAGGAACAAATAAAAAATATCAGGAAACTGTTAAAGTATAACCTAAAATCTTACTTATTAAAAAATAAAATTTTTTTTTATTATCTTTACTGATCGGTAGATTTACGAAACAAGCTTTTAAAAAAAAATTCAAAGGTTTAAGCTCATCTAACTTTTTCTTTGGATTAATAGATAGCGGTAATATTAATTTAAATTACTTAACCAACTTTTTTAATGTTCTCAAAAAATTACCTGAATGCACTATAGAATTAATGTGTCACCCCGGGTTAAAATCAGAAGATAGCTTATGTAGTAATTGGAACTATAGTTGGGAAACTGAATTTCAAGCACTTTGAAAATGGTTCCTAAAATCAGATCCCACAATGATATTAATCTCTTATAATTATAAAGTATGTTTTTATAAACTTATTTCATTTATAAAATGAAAATAATATACTTTAAAGCTTTTATGTTATTCCTAATAAAAAAAGATTTATTTTTTTTCTTGTTCATTGTAATGTAAAAAGATTGAAAAGGAATTGATAGATGATTTAAAACTAAAATAGCTATTTATAAAAATCTATCTTTACCATAGGGCTGAAAAAAATTCTTTCCTTCAAATTTTTTGGTGGCGTTCAGATAACTGTAATATTTTCTGCATTCACAAGATAAATATTCAACATCAATCGGGTGAAGTTGTCTTTTCGCATCAGGCCAGTAGGATTTTTGCAGTAGAATAATTTTTTCGCAAGTATCTTGATGATTTTTTAGACCTAAAAAGTTCTGAAGACGATCCAGGTATGCTACGGCTCCAATTCCTGTAGGGACATGACTATTCGGTGAAATAATATCCGGTCGGAACCAGGCAATATCAATTACTGCCATAAATATAGGAAAATCATTCTTCATTCTAAAATATTTGTTTATTTCCTCAGTTGCTCTGATAACATTTTTGTCACTATCAATTATCATTGCAGTTAATTCTTTTTTAATGAGGTCAAATAGTACCGTTGCAGCATTGATTCGTGAGAATATTTTATTTTTCCAAACTATATTTTCTACGGGATAAGCATTTTCATTACACCAATAATCACTATCCCTAAGTTGATTTTTTAATTCATATGGGCGCATGAAAATTTCTTTTGAAATTTGATCAAGAATTTCTTGATGATTACACCATCGAGCAAAAAATAAAGCTCTAATAAGTTCGGGGAGACTGCACTGTAACCTATCTACAAATTTAAAAATTGATTTACTTACTCTATCATCCTCGCGAAACACATTTAAAAAACGACCATTTTGAAATATTGGATCCCTGGACCACGGTCTAGGCAAGCCCTTTTCTCTTTTTAGACGAATATTTTCTCTTTCTTTGCAAAAATTAAAGAAAGATTCCACAGGATTATCTATAGTTAGACCATCCAGAGCATTTGCATAGGGGTTATATTGTTTTTGCATTTTTTATATTCTAATTCTATTATTTTTCATGGCTATAGAGTATTTTTGTATTCTCCAAATTCAAAATCTGCTCGATTCAGAGGATTATTTTCAATAAATAGTTCACGATATTTGTATCTGCAAATTACTCTTCAATTAAAGACACATGATCAATTTTACATAAACCATACTGTTCTAAAAAATTTGCACATCTAGCTTGTAATTGAACTTGGTCACCGATATTGATGTTATTTAAAATAAGCGAATCTCTTGAAAAGAATACCTTTTTATCAATTACAATATTAGTAGAGTCAATTAAAGTAATTACACCAAATACTTCTATGGTTTTTCCAACTAATTTGGCACCCTCATTAACTTGAAAACGCCATGCTAAATCAGACGCTGAAATTTTGAGTAATGGTTCTGTTGGTTCATAATCTTCTTTTAAATTTTTAGCCGAGTTGGCAATAATCCAAAGTCCAATAATAGGTATTATTGATCGAACTATCTTCCAATTCATTTGAGCGCGAGTCATATAATAATACTAAATTATTTATATGAAATCTGCAAATTATTTAATTTTAAAAAGGTACATCAAATATGGAATATAATAGATTAGGAAAAGCTGGTTTAAGAGTAAGCCAACTATCATTTGGGTCGTGGGTAACATTTTCATTTCAATTAGATGTTAAAGAAGCAACTAATTTGATGAAAATTGCTTACGATAAAGGTGTTAATTTCTTTGATAATGCTGAAGCTTATGCCGGTGGAGAATCAGAGATAATAATGGGTAAAGGGTTTAAGAAATTAGGAATAAGTAGGGATAGCTATATTGTATCTAGCAAGGTATTTTGGGGTGGAGAAAAGCCCACTCAAAGAGGTCTTAGTCACAAACATATCATTGATGCATGTCAAAACGCGATGAAACGATTACAAGTTGATTATCTAGATCTTTACTTTTGTCACCGACCGGATCCTGAAACTCCCATTGAAGAAACTGTTAGAGCCATGCATACTTTAGTTATGCAAGGAAAAATATGTTATTGGGGAACCTCTGAATGGTCCCTTCATGAACTTAAATCGGCATATAGTATAGCTAAAAAGTTCGGTTTAACGCCTCCTACAATGGAACAGCCTGAATATAACATGTTTAATAGAATAAAAGTAGAGAGAGACTATCTCCCTTTGTTTAATAATGAGCAACTTGGAACTACAATATGGAGTCCTTTAGCCTCAGGTTTATTAACCGGTAAATACATAGATGCAAACCCTAGCAATACCAGGATAAATCTAAAATCATATAAGTTTTTAAAAGATGCCTTCCATTCTGAGGGGTACAAGGAACGTCATATAAAAGTAAAATCATTGAAAAAATTGGCTGATGATTGTGGTATACCACTTGTTAACTTGGCTCTTTGCTGGTGTTTAAAAAATAAACATGTAAGTACTGTAATTATGGGAGCATCTAATGCCCAACAGATAAAAGAAAATCTAAATAGTCTCAATTATCTTAGAGATTTAGACGACAATATTATGGACAAAATAGAAGTTATTTTAGGAAATAAGCCCTAGGTGAATTATTTAAAAATATTTCTTATCACCTTCTCCGTGAATTTAGTCTTTTCACAAGATTATTGGGAAACAGCTATTTATGCATCTGATGAATGGCGCTACCATATTCCATCAGAGGAGCTTCCAGAAAATTGGAATTCTCTAGATTTTGATGATAACATTTGGCAAGAAGGAATTGGAGGATTTGGTTATGGAGATGGTGATGATGGTACTGAAATTGACCCAACTATGTCAATTTACTTACGAAAAACTTTCGACATCAATGATATAGAAAAATTATCCTCTGCTATATTGCATGCAGATTATGATGATGGTTTTGTTGCCTATCTGAATGGAATTGAAATTGCGCGATCAAGCAATCTGGGCTTTTATGGGGAATTTATAAGTTACGATAGTGGAACAAATAATCAGGATCATGAGGCTCAATTATATCAAGGAGAATATCCTGAATATATAATTTTGGATTCACTAGATCTAGTTTCTATGCTCTTTGATGGAGAAAACCTTCTCGCCGTACAAATACATAACATTAGTCTAAATTCCTCAGACTTCTCGAGTAACTTTTTTTTGAGTTTTAATATTATTGATGGATACTCTTTTTTTGGGCCAACGCCAGAATGGTTTCAAATTCCTATAAGCTATGATTATTCAAATTTACCAATTATAGTTATCGACACTTATGGAGCCACCATAATGGATGATCCTCGTATTGATGCATTTATGGGCATTATAAATAATGCAAATGGGGAAAATTATATCAATGATCCCTATAATGATTATAGTGGGTCAATAACCATAGAGCTTAGAGGAAACTCAAGCCAATACAATGAAAAAAAGCCTTACAGAATTGAGACTGTTGATTCTTTAGGAGAAAATAACAATGTTTCCTTATTAGGCATGCCTGAAGAAAATGATTGGGTTTTGCATGCGCCGTATCAAGATAAATCATTGATGAGGAATGTTCTTGCTTATCATTTATCCAATAAAATAGGTCGTTATGCATCGAGAACTCGATTTTGTGAGCTTCATATTAACGGAGATTATAAAGGCGTTTACGTATTAATGGAGAAAATAAAAAGAGATGTTAATAGAATTGATATTTCAAAGTTAAATCCAGAAGAAATCTCCGGAGATGATCTAACTGGAGGTTATATATTAAAATTTGACTGGCCATGGACGGGAGATAATCTAGGAGGTTTTGAAAGTGAGAATGATGGTATGATATATAATTATCATTATCCAAAGCCAAGCGATATAGTTCCAGAGCAGGAAGAATACATAATAAATTACATCCATGATTTTGAAGCAATCATGTTGGATCAAAATTACGCTGATTATGAAACAGGATATCCTTCAATATTAGATATTTCATCATTCGTAGACTTTATTTTATTGCAAGAGCTGCCAAAGAATGTGGATGCATATCGATTAAGCACATACATATATAAAGACAAAGAAAGTATAAATAATAAATTACATGCAGGGCCAATCTGGGACATTAACCATGGTTTTGGAAATTGTGATTATGGAGAGACATGGATTACGGAGGGTTGGCTGCTTGATTATAATCCTGAGGGCGGTGACCAAATGGCATTCTGGTGGGAATTGCTGTGGGAGGATGAAAACTTTAAAACTCAAGTTTTTCAAAGGTATAATGAGTTACGTTCAAATTTATTTTCCAACGCATATATAAATTCAATCATAGATAGTTTACGCTCTCACTTAGGTGGGTCAGTTAGTAGAAATTTCAATCGTTGGCCAATAATTGGAGAATATACTTGGCCAAACTACTACGTGTTTGATACTTATGAAGAGGAAATTAATTATTTAAAAACATGGACTTTACAGAGACTAGAATGGATGGATGAGGAAATGTTTCTCTCATTTAAAAATAAATCAAGTATTGAAGGTTACTCAATTGGAAATTTGTATCCTAATCCATTTAATGCTTCAACTAAATTTTGTATAATACTGGGAAATGAGTATAATGTTAACTCAACGGTGTATGATTTACAGGGACGTATAGTAGAAACATTAATCAGCAATCGATTAAACCCAGGAAAACATTCAATTACCTTTGATGCCTCCTCATATAGTAGTGGAACATACTTTATTCAAACCATGATTGATGGTTTAAATCAAACTAAAAAAGTGACTCTCATAAAGTAGTAATATTAAAAAAAATCTCAAATTAACTAGACTAATCATGTTAAATAAACATCTTTAAATTGAGTGCAGTAAAGTGTAATTTTTTTAACTAAATCTTGATTGTTAAATCTATAATTTTTAACATTATAATATACCTTTCTCGTTATTAAAGTGTAGGAGTCTTATAATCGTGGATAATAAAAATAAAATTAATTCTTCAATCTCACTTACCAATTCTCAATTATATGTTTTGGTTGCACTTAGAGTTTTAATTGGTTGGCATATTCTCTATGAAGGGATTGCTAAATTGGTAAGCCCATATTGGTCCTCAGCTGGTTTTTTATTGGATTCAAAGTGGATATTTTCAGGACTTGCAAAAACTATCGTATCAAACCCAATCCTATTAACTATCTCTGATTATGGAAACATGTGGGCGCTTACTATCATTGGGCTTCTGCTTATGATTGGTCTATTTAATCGTTATGCAAGTATAGCTGGAATGATCTTAATTTTATCTTATTATTTATTTTCTCCGCCATTTGTAGGATTAGAGTACTCGAAGCCTGGTGAGGGAAGCTATATTACAGTAAACAAAAATTTAATTGAAGCATGTGCTTTACTGGTGCTTTACTATTTACCTACAAGTCACCTGATAGGTCTAGATAGGCTGATTTACAAAACTAAAGTTGTTTGAGGATCTTAAATGAGTAATAATTTAAATAAAAAATACGCAACAGATAATGTGAGGCGAGAGCTTTTAAAGGGGTTAGCTACAATACCAATTTTAGGTATGTTCATTTTAAATGTTTTGCAAAAATGGAGAAGAGACAAATTAAAAAAATCAAACATCATGGCCGATTTCATCCAAGAAAAAGAGGCCCCGTCGGTTATATCTAATTTGTCTAATAGCCAACATTTAAAACTCGGAATTATTGGGTATGGTGGCAGAGGTGCCCATTTAGTTAGAGGTGCGGGATTTGCGACCAAAGGTTGGACAGATGCAACACATCAAAATTTCAAGAAGAATAAGTTGGACAAGGCATTTAATACCTTTATGTCGCAAGAAGATTTAAATTGCTCCTTGGTTGGTGTATGTGATTTATTTAATGTAAATGCAGATCTTGCAATAAATGCCTCTCTTAATGAAACTCGACCAGGAGGAAGGCCAAAGCAAACAGCAACTCGTTACCGAGATTATAGAGAACTCCTTGCAAATAAAGAAATTGATGGAGTAATTATTGCTACTCCTGATCATTGGCATTCAAGAATAACGATTGATGCAGCTAAGGCAGGAAAGCATGTTTATGTTGAAAAAGGCTTAACACGAACTTTTCAAGAAACCTTAGACGTATATGATGCAGTTAAAAAAACGGGTATAGCTTTTCAATTAGGTCACCAAAATCGTCAAGTGGAGGCAAATGATAAAGCCAAACAAATTATTGATCAGGGTCTTTTAGGTCCGATAAACCTCGTTGAATTGACAACAAATAGAAACTCCACTTGGGGTGCCTGGGTATGGTCTATCCATCCTGATGCAAATAGAAAAACAATTGACTGGGATACTTTCCAAAAACCATCTCCCAATAAAATTCCGTTTGGAGAGGAAGCCCTAAAAAGATATTTTAGATGGAGATGCTGGTATGATTATGGAACTGGCTTGTCTGGCGACTTATTTTCTCACGATTATGATCAATTAAATCAAATAATGAATATTGGAATTCCAAAATATGCTTCTGCATCAGGTGGAAATTACTTTTACAGAGATGGTAGAGATGTTCCTGATGTCTGGCACGCAACATTAGAGTATCCTGATACTTTTGCAGGAACTTCATCTTCTAATCGTAACCGCTACCCAGCAGAAACAGGAGGAGGGCCAGGAATGACTGTATTGTATAGTGCCACCTTATCAAGTAATAGCTCAAGAGGAAATAGAATCATGGGTCATGATGCAACAATGATGCTAGGCGGCATGTCAAACTATGGTAATGTTGGCGGTTTTTCTGTAACTGCTGATAGAGAGTCTACACTTTATAGAGATCGATTAAATAATGGAGTTATTAATTCAAAATATCCGATCTATAATTATTCCCCTGGTTCAAAGCAAATTGATGGTGTCACTTCAGCGACTTCACAGTATTTTGCCAATAAAGGATTACTTTATACTTATCGTGACGGTAAAAGAGTAGATACAACCCATTTGCATGTAAAAGATTGGCTTGATTCTATTCGAAATGGTAGTCAGCCAAAGTGCAATATTGAGGTCGCATTTCAAGAAGGTGTTACCTGTGCAATGGCAACAGAATCATATTTAAAAGGTAAAAAAATTGAGTGGGATCCTATAAATAGAAGATTGGTATAATCATAGTGGAGCATTGATTTATTAAGTATTCTAAACTTAACACCATGATGTTTTTGCAGTATGCCCTTTGGGGTGCATGGCTTCCTGTAACTGCAAGATACCTGTCAGCGAGTCAATCCGAGGGTGGGCTAGGTTTCTCTGGCTCCGAGATTGGAATGATTCTTGGATTAGCAGGATCAATTGGAGCTATTTTTTCTCCTTTTATTGCTGGCCAAATAGCAGATCGATATTTTAGTACCGAAAAAATTTTAGCAGTTTTAGTATCAGTTGGTGGAATAGTTAAGTGGGTAACAGCTTCTCAGAGTGATTATCAGAGTTGGTTAATTTTATCAATTATCTATAGTATTTTATATATGCCTACATTAGCTTTATCAAACTCAATTTCTTTTGCCCATATTGATGATCAGGAAAATGAATTCCCCAAAATTCGAGTATGGGGAACAATAGGTTGGATTGCATCAAGCTGGATTTTTCCGATGTTTTGGCTGCAAACAGATTTAAAATTTCAACTTTTACCTCCATTTTTTGTTGGGATAGAATATCCAGATGTTACAAGTAGATTGGCAGATGCTTTGAGGTTATCAGGTTTAATTTCAATCCTTTATGGTGCTTTTTGCTTCATGCTTCCAAATACGCCTCCTTCTAAAAATTCTGTTGATAAGTCTGCATATAAAAAGGCATTCAAATTATTCAATGAAAAATCATTCTCAATCCTGGTATTCACCAGTCTTTTAGTTAGTGTTATTCATCAGATTTACTTTTTACAAACAGGACCCTTTTTATCAAGCCTTGGAGTAGCTGATAGTTTAATTGGTCCTGTAATGAGTATTGGACAATTTGCCGAAATATTGACTATGGCGGTTTTAGGATACTTTTTAAATCATTTAGGATTCAAAAAAGTCATTGGTGTAGGTGTATTTGCCTATTTTCTTCGATATTTAATCTTTGGGACATCATCCTTGCCACTTTGGATAATCATTTCTAGTCAAGCATTTCATGGTTTTTGTTATGCATTCTTTTTTGCTGCAGCTTTTATTTACGTGGATAAAATTTCTGAAAATGACTTTAGGCATTCAGCACAAACGGTTTTTGGTATAATTATACTCGGAGGAGGACCGGTTCTAGGAGGATGGTTATCTGGATTTTTACAATCAACCTTCTCTACAAATAATGTACTCGATTTCTCTCAATTTTGGTACAGTGTCTCAATAGTTGGTCTGGTTGCTACAATTTTATTTTTTACCTCATTTAATGATAGTTTAACTAAAAAGGAAATAATATAATGAATAAATCATTGGGCATTGGATTTGTTGGCGGTGGTTTTATAACAAAATTCCATATTCAATCTATGATTGGGGTTAGAGATTGTCAGGTATTAGGGGTTACATCAAAGACAAAATCTTCTGCTGAGGATTCAGCAAGCTTAGCAAAAAAACTTGGATTAGGTGATGCAAAAGTTTTCGACAATGTTCAAGAAATGGTCGCTGACCAACGTATAGATGCCATATGGATTTGCGCTCCAAACTATACCAGGATTGAAGTTATGGAGGAAATAGCTTTGACCATTGAATCTGGTAGAGGATCATTAGTTGGCATTGCATGCGAAAAGCCACTTGGACGAAATGTAAAAGAAGCGAAAAAAGTATTAGAAATTTGTCAAAGATTAGAATTGCTGGATGGTTATTTGGAAAATCAGGTGTTTGCACCATCAGTTACAAGAGGAAAAGGAATTATTTGGGGAAGAGGTGCCTCTGTGACTGGTCGTCCATATCTGGCTAGAGCTTCAGAAGAACATAGTGGGCCTCATATGCCATGGTTTTGGGAAGGTGAGCTCCAAGGAGGAGGCGTTTTAAATGATATGATGTGTCATTCTGTTGAAGAGGCAAGATATATGTTGACTAAACCTGGTGCGCCAAGGGATACACTAACACCTTTAAGTGTAAATGCATATGCCTCATGTTTGAAGTGGCAGAGAAGTAAATATTCTGATATTTTAAAAAATCAAAGCAATGGACGATTAGATTATCAGAATAGGCCATCAGAGGATTTTGCAAGGTCTTTGATTGAATATAAAGATGAAAATGACGAAAAACTCATTGTTGAAACTACAACATCATGGTGCTTTGTCGGACCCGGATTGAGATTAAGTATGGAATTATTTGGGCCTGAATATTCTATGTTTGTTAATACATTGGATACAGATTTAAAAGTATTTTTTAGTAGAGAAGTATCAAACCACCAAGGGGAAGATCTTATTGAAAAACAAAATGCCGAGTCTGGACAAATGCCCGTAGTAAGCAGTGAAGCTGATGTTTATGGGTATACGGCCGAAAATCGACATATGGTGGAGTGCTTTTTAAAAGGTGTTAGACCAAAAGAAAATTTTACCGATGGGGTGGCTATCACAGAATTGTTAATGACAGCTTATATGAGTGCGGAGCAAGGTGTAACAATAAAATTTCCGCCACCGGATTTAGATCAATTTGTTCCAATGGTAGCAAAAGGAAAATGGAATCCTAAAAAACAATAGAGGTTATAATGAAAATTCTTTTTTTAATTTTATCTATTTTAATTTCAGCTTGTGGTGAGAAAAATAATGAATGGAAGATGATATTTGATGGTAAAAAAGTTGATGGAATGCGCGGGTATAAAATGGATTCATTTCCATGGGACTCATGGGAAATAATAGATGGTAGTCTAAAAACAATACCGGATGCAAAAGGAGTTGATATCATATCTGAAAAAGTATTTAAAGACTTTGAGTTAGAATTGGAATGGAAAATTCAAAAAGGATCAAATAGTGGAATCTTTTACTTTGCCTCTGAGGAAGGAGATTATATTTGGCAATCTGCACCTGAAATGCAGGTCTTAGATAACACGGCACATCCGGATAGACAAAAGAAAGAAACATCAGCTGGTGCTTTGTATGATCTAATTGCTCCAAAAAAGGAAATGGTTAAACCTGTTGGCCAATATAATAAAGTAAGGATAATTTCTAAAAGTGGCCATATTGAACATTGGTTAAATGGTTTTAAATTATTAGAATATGATTTTGGAAGCTCTGAAATAAAAAGTATCATAAGTAAAAGTAAATTCAGAGAAATGCCTTTTTTTGCTAAAAATAACTTTGGACGAATTGGATTTCAAGGCGATCATGGGGAAGTTTGGTATCGAAATATAAGAATTAGAGAACTGTAAATTTATTTTGGATAGAAGAAAATTTTTATTTGACTGTTCAAAAATAATTGTTGGGTTACCTTTTTTGAATCTAATTAGTTGTGCCGCTAGAGCTGTCCCGATTAAGATTTCTTTAGCAGAATGGTCTCTCCATAGAGCAATATATTCTAAAGAGATTGATCATCTGGATTTTATCAGAATATCTAAGAAAAAATTTAATATTGATGCTGTTGAATATGTGAATTCATTTTTTTTTGACAAAGCAGAAGACACGGCTTACTTGAATGAGATGAAAACTATTGCAGATGACCATGGTGTAAAAAGTTTGCTAATAATGTGTGATAACGAAGGGGACCTTGGTGATTCAAACATAGATAAAAGAAAAAAAGCTATAGAAAATCACTATAAATGGGTGGAGGCAGCCAAATATCTAGGTTGTCATTCTATAAGAGTAAATGCTCGAGGAGATTCTTCTTATGACGATTTAATGAATTTAGTCTCTGATAGTATGTCTAAATTGGCAGATTTTTCTTCAAAATTGGGTATTAATGTTCTTGTTGAAAATCATGGAGGGTTATCTAGCAACGGTCTTTGGTTAGCGGGTTTAATGGAAAAAGTAAATAAAAGTAACTGTGGAACTTTACCGGATTTTGGAAACTTTCATTTAGGTGATGATCAATGGTATGATAGATACCAAGGAATGAAAGAATTGATGCCATTTGCAAAGGCAGTCAGTGCCAAAAGTCATGACTTTGACGAAAATGGAGATGAAATTCATACTGATTATTACAAGATGATTAATCTTGTAAACTCTTTTGGCTATGATGGATATATTGGTATTGAATATGAAGGGTCAAGCTTAGATGAATATTCAGGAATTAAAGCAACAAAAAATCTTCTTGAGAAGGTGAAAATTTTTACATAAAACAATCTATTCTGATTTGATTACTATAGATTTAGATCAAATAAAGGATCTTATAAACGTTGAAATCCTTGTCCAAAGAATAGAAGAAGGATTTATTCAATATTCAATTGGTAACTGTGTTGTTCCTCCTTTAGGAGAACTACTATTTGATAATACAAATGGAGAAGTTCATATTAAATCTGGTTATGTAATTGGCGGAGATTATTATGTAATAAAAATAGCATCTGGGTTTAAAAATAATTATTTAAGAGGTATTCCAAATGGTCAAGGGATGATGCTTCTTTTTAATCAGGGGACAGGAGAACCTTTAGCATTTATAAAAGATGAGGGTTGTTTAACAGATATAAGGACGGTAATAGCAGGATTAATTTGTGCAAAACCTTTATCCAATGAAATAAATAGAATTGGTATTATTGGTACAGGTAATCAGACTCGCCTACAGGCACAATTTTTAAAACAGATCTCAGATTGCAGGGATATTGTCTTATGGGGAAGAAACAAAAAAAATACTGAAAAATGTAAACAGGACTTGACTCAATTGGGCTTTTTGGTTAGTGTTGTAAGTCTACCAAATAAAGTTGCTATAAGTTATAATTTAATTATTACCACTACGTCTTCAAAAACTCCCCTCCTCAAAAAGTTAGATATAAATGAAGGTACTCATATAACCGCCGTTGGCTCTGATACACCTTTAAAAATGAATTAGAATCATCTATTTTATCAATGGCAAATATTGTTGTTGCAGGTAGTATTTCACAATGTTTGCTTCGAGCAGAAATATCACATGCCATAAAAAAAAATGATATTATCGAAGACAAGATTATTGAACTTGGATCAGTACTCTCGGGTTTAAAAAATGGAAGAACGCAAAAAGAACAAATAACTGTTTCTGATCTTACAGGTGTCGCCATTCAAGATTTAAATATAGCTGAGTTTTTATATGAAAAATATCTAGGACTAAATAAATGAAATTTGAAGAATTTACTTTAGAACGTAATCAATCTCTCTTTAAACATAAGGTTGATTACAATTTATCCAAGAGTGGTATACATCCTTTGCAGATAAAAAATATTCTTAAAAAAATGAAATTGATAAAATGTGAGACCTTGAGCTTTCATATGGCTATACAAATGGTAGTCCAAAATTAAGAGAAGAAATTTCAAAAATGTACTCTAAAGAGATAGGGTCAGGAAACGTGTTAGTTGCCTCAGGAACTGCAGAGGCAAATTTTATTGCACTTATGATTAATTTGGAAAAAAATGATGAGGTAGTTTATATGACTCCAAATTATCTCCAGCTAAAACATTTATCAAAGAGTTTTGGAATTAAATTGAAAGAGCTACCCTTGAATAGAGAGTTAGGTTGGCAATGGAATATTGATGATTTAAAAAAAATAGTGACAGGAAAAACTAAAATGATCATTATCTGCAATCCAAACAATCCAACTGGCTCAATTATGTCTGATGATGTCATGAATGAAGTGGTTAAGGTTGCAGAATTAAATGACAGCTGGATATTATCAGATGAAGTATATAGAGGATCTGAGTTAAGAGGCATAGAGCGTAGAAGTTTTGCTGGTTTAACTGAAAAAGTAATTGTTAATGGCGGATTATCAAAAGCATATAGTTTACCTGGCTTAAGATTAGGTTGGAGTATTGGTGCAAAAGAATACTTTCAAAATGCTTGGTCTTTTCATGACTACACAACTATTAGCGTCTCTTATTTAAGTGATTGGGTTGCTTCTAAAGTTTTAGAGCCTCGGAGAAGAAAAGCCATATTAAAAAGAACGAAGTATTATCTAGAAAAAAATGCTGAATTAGTTCTTAAATGGAGCCAAGAAGTTTCTAAATTAAAAATTGATGCTCTTCAAGCAACTGCAATGACTTTTGCAAAAATAAATGCATCAATTTCTTCAGATAACTTTGTTTATGATCTTAGAGATAAATTTGGTGTTTTATTGACAGTGGGGAGTTGGCATGGTTTGGAAGGTTATGTTAGGATAGGGTATGGAGGTGATTATAACTACATAAGGAAAGTACTAAATCGTGTATCTACGTTTCTAGAAAAAATATAACTTTATTTTAAGTTCGGTTTAATAAAATCATCTTTGTAACTTTAATTACATATAATTTTTATTTAAAAATTCTTACATCAAAATGACTTTAATTAATCCATTTATTTTTAGAGAATATGACATTCGTGGTAAAGTTGTAGAGGATTTTCCAAAGCATGTTGTTGAGAAACTTGGAAAAGCTTTTGGAACTTTTATAAAACGTTCAGGAGGTGAAGAAATTTCATTAAGCGGAGATATAAGACACTCCACAATAGATTTGATGAAAAACTTTAAAACTGGTGTTCTTTCAACAGGTATTGATGTCATTGAACTTGGTATTCTACCCACACCAGTCAACTACTTTTCTATGTTTCATCTTGGAGTGTACGGCGCTGTACAAATAACTGGAAGCCATAATCCACCTGAGTTTAATGGTTTCAAAATGTCAATTAATAAAAAGGCTTTTTATGGTGATGATATACAAACCCTTTATAAAATAATTGATAAAATGGACTTTGAAGTTGGAGAGGGTATTGAAACTAGATATAAAATCCTTCCTCAGTATAAAAAAATGATTAAAGAAAAAATTAATATTGAAAAGCCAATAAAGCTTGTAATGGATTGTGGCAATGCTTCAGGTGCGATAAATGGGCCTGAAATTTTTAGAGAGATAGGTATAGAAGTTAAAGAGCTCTATTGTAAAATTGATGGTTCTTTTCCAAATCACCATCCTGATCCCACTGTTAAGGAAAATCTTAAGGATTTAATTAATGAGGTTAAAAGCGGGAATTATGATTTAGGAATTGCTTTTGATGGTGATGCAGATAGAGTTGGTGTGGTTGATGAAACTGGAGAAATTATCTGGGCTGATCAATTAATGGCAATTTTTCTTCCAGAGATCATTGAAAATAAAAAAGAAGATATACTATTTGATGTGAAATGTTCTCAAGCGTTAGAGGATATGATAATAAAATATGGTGGAAATCCAGTAATGTGGAAAACAGGACATTCTCTAATCAAACAAAAGATGTCTGAATTAAAATGTAAATTCGGTGGAGAAATGAGTGGCCATATATTTTTCGCTGATAATTATTTTGGTTATGATGACGCATTATATGTAGCAGCGAGACTTGTTCAACTCCTATCAAAAACAAAAAAAAGTCTATCAAATCTTAAATCAGAAATTCCAAATTACTTTTCAACTCCTGAAATAAGATTAGAGGTTGAGGATGATAAGAAAAAATTTGAGATAACTAAAAAAGCTATACATTTTTTTAAAGATAATTACGATTGCATTACTGTTGATGGTGTTAGAATAAAATTTGATGATGGTTGGGGCTTAATTCGAGCATCAAATACACAGCCCGTCATAGTCTGTCGTTTTGAAGCAAATTCTGTGGAAAAGAGAGATAAAATTATGAATTTAATTTTAGAAAAATTAAATGAGTTTGGAGATTTACAGCCTAATTCCCATTAATTATTATGAGATTTGATCAACTAATAATTTCGATTAGAAATCAAGTAAATAATGACATAAGGGAAATAGTTTTACCTGAGTCTCCAAAATATTTATATGACCCAATCCGATTTACATTAAATGGATCTGGTAAAAGATTTAGACCCATTCTAGTTCATCTTCTTGGTAGGTTAATGAATGCTGATCAAAAATCAATTTCCAAAATAGCTATTGCAGTTGAATTAGTACATAATTTTACATTAATTCATGATGATATTATGGACAATGATGAAATGAGACATGGCCAGCTAACCGTCCATTCAAAGTGGGACAAATCAACTGCTATTTTGGCAGGTGATGGTATTTTCGCGATGGCTCAAATTTTATTATGTAGTATTGAAATACAAACAAAATTTATTTGTCAATTCTTTAATCAAACTACTTTAGAAGTATGCGAAGGTCAAGCGCTTGACAAAGAATTTGAAAATGACGTTAAAATAAGGGAAAATGAGTATTTAACAATGGTTGAAAAAAAAACGGGTGCATTACTAGGCGCTTGTGCTGCACTACCTGCTATTCTTATGAATAGAACAAGTAAAATGGTTAGTAAATTATCTGAATTTGGAAGAGCAGTTGGAAAAGGATTTCAATTGCATGATGACCTATTAGAAATCTATGGAGACCCAAAAGAGATGGGTAAGAGTCTAGGTAGTGATATAAAAGAAGGCAAGCAAACATACATGGTAATTAAGGCAAGAAAGAATTTTCCAGAAAAATGGGATCAAATTATAAAGAAAGAACCAACTCATAATGGATTGGATAAGTTTAGAGACTTTTTCCATACTAGTGGCATAAAAAAAGAGACGGAAGACTTAGCAAAAAGGCAATTTAATTTAGCTAGAGATGCAATAAAAAGTATTGAATTTAAAAATAAAAAGGAGCTGTTTATGTTTATTGATTTAATTGAAAATAGAAAATTTTAGTATGATATCAAGTATTGACAAAAATAATATGTATCAAGCGATAAAGGATTTTCCAAGCCATTTAAAGGAGGCATCAGACCTAATATCTAAGATTAAAATAAAAAATATGCCCAATAAGGTTACTAATTTAGTGATATCAGGAATGGGAGGTTCAGCGATTGGAGGCGATGTAGTTATTGAAATTGTCAAAAACGATATTGATATTCCTATTCAGGTAATAAGAGAATATAATTTGCCAAATTGGGTTAATAAAGATACGGTTGTAATTTGTTCCTCATATTCTGGAAATACAGAAGAAACATTATCTGCTTTCGAAGATGCAATCAAAAGGGAAGCTATGATTTTTGGAATTACTACTGGAGGAATTTTAGGAAAGAAATTAAATAAGCATAATAGAGACAAAATAATTATTCCAAAAGGTTTACAACCTAGAGCAGCGTTAGCATTCTCATTTATAGCAATTCTTTATTATTTTAGAAAGTTAGGAATTTTAAAATCAAGTTTTGGTAAGTGGATAAATGTTGGTATCAATAGGATTGAAAAGAACCAAAAAAAGTATTGCTTGGAAAAAATTAGTAATCCATGTTATCTGTTAGCGAAAAATATCTATAGAAAAGTACCAATTTTTTATTCATGTAGTACAAGTTATAGTGTAATAGCAAAAAGAATAAAGGGGCAGTTAGCAGAAAATAGTAAAATGTTATCCTATATTGGTGAGTTACCTGAGCTTAATCATAATGAAATTGAAGGGTGGAAAAATAATGAAAATATTTTGAAACATTTTGTTGTAATTTGGATTAAGGATAGTAATGATCACCCTAGAGTAAAAATTAGGCAATTTATATCGGGAAAAATTTTAAAAGATATAGGTATAAAACAATTTTTTATTGAAATGGATGGAGAATCTTTTCAAGATAGGTTTCTAAATATGATCCATTTTGGAGATTGGTTAAGCTATTGGTGCGCAATCCTTCATAAATCAGATCCGACTCCAGTTACTAAAATAGAAAAATTAAAAAGCGAATTAGAATCTTACTAGAAAGTTAAAATATAACCTTTAAATCATCTAGTGCTATTCTTGCCGCGATTTGTTCTGCGGTCTTTTTATTTGTTCCTGTTCCTGACTTAAAAATTTTTGATCCTATTTTAACCTGGATCTCAAAAACTCTCTGGTGATCAGGACCATATATATCCTTTAATTCGAAAACTGGACCTTCTATATCTTTAGAATGACAGTATTCAATTAATTTTCCCTTATAATTAGTTTTTTCCCAAGCTATTTCTCTATGTGCCCAAACTGTTTTTAATATTATATTCTCGCAAGGAAGTATACCACCATCTAGATATATGGCTCCAAGCAATGATTCAAATATATTTGCAAGTTGTTTGTTAGCAATTTTATCAACACGTAAGTTTACATTATGATTTATTTTTAAATGATCCATTAAATTTAAAAGCTTACCCATACTAGCAAGATATGATTTTTGAACTAAGGATGCTCGTTTTTCAGTTAGTAATCCTTCATCGCCTTCTGGGAATTCATTTATTAATGCTTTGCTGATAATAAGATCCAAAACTGAATCACCTAAAAATTCTAAACGCTCATAATTATTTCTAGGTCCTTTATCAATTGATTTATGGGTGAACGCTTGTACTAAGTAGTCCTTGTTTTTAAAATTATAATCAATACTTCTTTCAATTGGAGACAAAGTATTATTAGTTTGTAGAGCTCTTCTTATATAGTTTAAAAAAATAATTATCTATACCTTTTTATGCATAAAACAGCATTGTGCCCACCAAACCCAAAGTTATTTGAGAGAATAGCTTGAACTTTGTGATCTTGAGCAAAATTTGGAACGTAATCTAGACTGCAATCTGGGTCTGGCGTTTTATAATTGATAGTGGGCGCGATAACTTGCTCTGTTAAGGTTTTTACACAAGCAACAGCTTCTATTGCACCAGCAGCTCCTAATAAATGTCCAGTCATTGACTTTGTTGAGCTTACCTTTAATGTCTTTGACTTATCTTTAAATAATTCAATTATTGCAGTTGATTCACTTTTATCATTGTAAGGAGTAGATGTTCCATGCGCATTTATGTATTGTATATCTTCAATATTCATATTAGCGTCAAATAAAGCTTTCTGCATTGCTTTTTTGCCTCCCAATCCTCCTTTGGAGGGTTGAGTAACATGGAATGCATCATCACTAGCTCCATATCCTGCCAGTTCAGCAAGAATATTTGCACCTCTTTTTTTTGCATGGCTTTCTCTTTCAAGAACTAAAATACCTGAACCCTCTCCAAGTACGAAACCGTCTCGATTTTTATCAAAGGGTCTGCTGGCCTCAGTTGGGTTTTTACAGTTTTGTGAAAGAGCTCTCATATTAGCAAATCCTGCAATTGTAAGTGGTGTAATACTTGCTTCTGTTCCTCCAGTGATCATTATATCAGCATCATTGCTTAAAATTAATCGCATAGCAATTCCTATTGCATCATTCGCTGATGCACAGGCTGAAGTCACTGTTTGATTAGGACCTTTAAAGCCCCACTTTATGGACAAGTGTCCTCCAGCAATGTTAGCTATCATTTTTGGTACAAATTGAGGAGATACTCTCCTTGATCCTTTTTTTTCTATAATAGAATGTTGCTCTTCTAAGGTTTGAATTCCACCAACTCCTGTTCCAATTGTTACGCCAGCTCTTTCTAAGTTGATATTATCTAAATCAAGACCTGCCATTGATACAGCCTCAATAGAGGCAGTTAAAGCATAAATAGAAAAAGGATCAAGCTTTCTAATATCCTTAGGATCTAAAATATCACTAGCCGAAAAATTGGATAATTGGCCAGCAATTGAAACTCGGTGGCCGGTAGTATCAAAGTAACTTATAGGACAGATTCCACTTTTTGATGAAATCAGACTATCCCAATATTGATTTACATTATTTCCATTGGGTGAGAGAACACCAATACCGGTAATAACAACTTTATCATTTCTCATTCAGATTTTATTTACTGATTTTTTTCAATATAATCTACTGCGGCACCAACTGTAGTTATGGTTTCTGCTTTTTCATCTGGAATCTCAATACTAAACTCTTCTTCAAGTTCCATTATTAACTCAACTGTATCTAAAGAGTCTGCTCCAAGGTCATTTACAAAATGAGCTTCATTTTTAATGGAATCTTCATCTACACCAAGCTTATCAATTATAACTTCTTTTACTTTATCAAATACTGACATGTCATCTCCTTTTTTTAAGTTAGTTTACTGTAGCCCCACCATCAACAGTAATTGTTTGTCCTGTAATATAATTTGCCTCATTCGATACTAAAAATAAAACAGTATTCGCTATATCATCAGGATTACCAATTTTTTTCATGGGAATATTATTTAAAATATCTTCGCGAACTTTTTCACTCAATTTTTCAGTCATTTTTGTTTCTATAAATCCTGGTGCAATACAATTCACGGTGATGCCTCTTGTAGCAACCTCTTTTGCGATTGATTTGCTAAATCCCATTAAACCTGCAGTCGAAAAT
>CACLYL010000015.1 GCA_902611135.1 uncultured Fidelibacterota bacterium
GTCTTCGGTTAGATCTGTCTTGTATTCAATTTTTGGTATAATTTCATCTAAGCTTTGTAAAATTTTTGACTTTTTTGGCCATTTGAATTGAGCTAGAACAGAAAAAGGGCCAGATGACCTTCTTTCGCAAGTCAACCAAACGCCTAAGTCTGATTCTTCAATGGTAAATAATATATACTCTTCTAAGAAAGGTGAACTTCTAAAATAAAAACCAAACTTTTTCTCCTTCTCCATTGTCATAATTTTGCATCTAAAATAGGGTGCAAGTGTACTTACCCGGGCTTTAAACATAGAACCTGGTTTCATATCCATCTGGTTGAAAGAATACCTATGAACATATCTTTTATTATCAGATATTGGTAAGGCACGCTGTATTCCATAAAACCATACGTTATACATATCTAGAGATATCAAAGTCTTCCACATAATTTCTTTATTAGTGCTAAAGTGATGCCTGATTAAGCTTTCGCTTTTAAATGGAACCCAATTGGACCATGATTCACCTATTCCTCTTTTCGGAACTGTAGGGGTTTGTAAAATAGCAGATTTTTGTGCAATTCCATCTATTTCCAGATCTTTTGAGCCAATGTGCTCAATTCTGCCATCAGAAAATTCTAATTCATACTTTGTGGGATAAAAGTAGATTTGTCTTATGGTGCCTGATTCGCCTGTTGAGCGAAGTGTACATTTAGTTCCAATCTCTAATCTATTAAGTGCCATTTAATTTTTGTTTTTTATCCTGGTAATATCCACTACTTTTAATATTTATTACTAAAACAGTGTTAAAACTTAAACTAAATATATTTAATTTTAAAACATATCCATGAACAAATTCCGTTCCTTTTCAATACTAACTGTAGCAGCAACATACTTGCTGATCTTCATTGGAGGATTAGTGCGTGTCTCCGGTGCTGGGATGGGATGCCCTGATTGGCCAAAATGCTTTGATAGGTGGATCCCTCCCACTAATATTAATCAATTGCCCGATCACATCGATCCTGCGCTATTTAATATCGTTCTTGCGTGGATAGAATATTTAAATCGTCTTTTTGGTGTTTTTGTGGGGATGTTTATATCACTGGCAATGATCTTGGCAGTTAAAAACTATTTATTACCCAAGAAGGTTAAAGTAGCTGTAATATCAGCATTCTTCCTAACTCTTATACAAGGTTGGCTCGGGTCTGTCCTTGTCCATACTGTTTTAAATCCGATTACAATTACTCTACATTTACTTTTAGCTCTTTTAATTGTGCTTTTGTTAGTTTATGCTGCTCAAAGTTCCTACTATATCGAATTCCCCGTATTAGAGACTCATAGCCAATATGATTCAAAATTAAAATATTTTTTTTATACTCTGGGAGTAATCTTATTTATCGAGATAATTTTAGGAACTGAAATAAGAGGTGGACTGGAAATGATTCGAAAGGAGAATCCAAATATAGATAGTCAGTTTTTATTGAAGATGTTAGGACCTTTTAAATATGCACATACGATACTAGGAATAGTAATAGTGGGATTATCAACATTCATTTATTTTAAACTAGTTATCAAATCCACAAACCCTTCAACGGTTATAAAGTCAACATCTTTGCTAATAATTTTATTAGTTTTTAGTCAAATTATTTTAGGAGAAATATTGGTTTTCTTTGATGTAATACCCTTAATTCAACTCTTTCATCTTTGGTTTGCTTCTTTAGTACTTGGATTAGTTATGGTGCAATATATGGCATGGAATCGCTCTCAGTTAACAAATGAATAAATTTATTTATATTACATTAACGTTCTTACTTTTAATGGTTTTTGGAGCGAGTTGGGTTATAGATACGGCTAATTCCTCTAGAGTATTAAAAAAGATAAAAACTGTTCCGAATTTTTCTTTCATTAATCAAAATGGTCAAAAATTTACTAATTTTAACCTCGAAGGTAACATTTCAATTATAGATTTCATGTTTACAAATTGTCCAGGACCCTGTCCGATAATGGCAAATAATATGAAAGAATTGTATGATGATTACAGCAAAGTTCATCAGGTACAATTTATATCCATAACAGTTGATCCTAAAAACGATAATATTGAGCGGTTAAAGCAATATTCTGACTCATATGGTGTAAATGATGTTCGGTGGCAATTTTTGACCTCTCAAATTGACAGCATCAAAAATTTAAAGCAAAACGGATTTATGCTTTATGCAGATAATTTGCCCCAAGGGCATGCAGTTAAATTTATATTAGTTGATCATAATGGAATGATAAGACAATATTATGATGGAACAGATAAAGCAAGTATTGCTGTTTTAAGGAAAGATATCAAATTATTGCTAAAGGAATTATCATAATTTGAGAAAGAACCCAAAACAAGCAGCTTCAATATTTGAGGCCTACATTGAATTAACAAAACCAAGGATAACTTACTTAATTTTAATTTCAACAGCCCTCGGATACTATTTAGGCTCAGGTGGAATTATAACAGTTTGGGATATGCTTATTTGTCTCTTTGGCTCTGCTTTGGTTGCTTCTGGTTCAGGTGTGTTAAATCACTTTGCTGAAATAGATTCAGATTCTTTAATGAGCAGGACTTATTTGCGGCCCCTTCCTACGGGTATGATAAAACCATTAAGAGCAAAAAATTTTGGTTTAATTCTAGTTTCTACAGGTGTAATGGTTTTATCTGTCTTTATCAATAATATTACGGCAATATTAGCGATTTTAACTGTAATCCTTTATTTGTTCGTTTATACTCCATTAAAAAAAATAACATGGTTGAATACTTCTATTGGTGCCATACCAGGAGCATTACCACCCGTGGGTGGTTGGACAGCAGCTAGTGGTCAACTTGACCCTGAGTCTTGGATTTTATTTGGAATTTTATATTTTTGGCAACACCCTCATTTCTATGCCCTCGCTCTCATGTATCAAGATGATTACCAAAAAGCTGGATACCATATGTTGCCTGTTATAGAAGAAGAAAGCCAGAGAACAAATCGTCAGATTATATGGCATTCATTGCTTTTAATCCCTGTATCACTAGTACTTCATTTCATTGGCATGTTGGGAATATTTTACTTCTATGGAGCATTACTTTTAGGGATGGCTTACTTTTTATCAGGGTTTGTATTGGTCAAAAATTACAGTTTTAAAAATGCTCGTTTTTTATTATTGGTATCTGTTATTTATTTACCACTTCTTTTTTGTTCGATAGTCATTGATAAATTTGTATGAAGAGTGAAAATTTTTGGATTAGGGTAATTTATGTAATTTCGGCTGCTGTTAGTGCTGCAGTGGCTTTTCTAATTTTAGGTCCAAGGCCTGAGGGTATAGAGGGCTCCCTTGATGTTTCTATGTTACCAACTGTAAATGCTTCGATAAATACAATAACTTTTGTTTTACTAATAGTAGGATACCTATTAATTATTAATAAAAAAAGGGAGTTACATCAAAATGTAATGCTTACCGCATTTGGTTTTTCAGCCCTCTTTTTAATTTCATATATTATTTATCATTGGTTTAAGAGTGGACCAAAATTGTACAATGGTGATTTTACAAAAATTTATTATACAATTCTTATTTCACATATTATATTGGCTGCAATAATAATTCCCCTTGCACTCTTAACCTTGTATCGAGGTTGGATGTCGCAATTGGGAAAACATAAAAGAATAGCCCGAATTACTTTCCCAATTTGGATTTATGTTTCTTTTACGGGAGTATTAATCTATTGGATGCTTTACTTTTAGATTAACTTTACTAAACCTCCAAACTCTTTATCTAATTTGAAGCCATATTTTGAAAAGAACTTTTCGACATAAAAGCCAACAGTAATTGCTTTTATATTTTGATATTTCATTCTTTTGAAAAAATCATTCATGAGATTCCTACTTAAATTAAACCCTCTATACTTTGGCTTTATTGCTACCCATTCAAGATGAATCTGTTGCTTTTCTAAGGGTTTCCAAAATAATCCTCCAACTAGACGATTTCTTAAATTAAATATTAAAAGAAATTTATGTTCTACAGTAAATGTACTATTTAATAACGATTCGCTCAGTAATGTATGAAATTGGGCAATTTCTTTGGGCAAAAATGGAGGACGAATTTTATAATACTGTTTATCTTCACCTTCAGTTTGGAATACTAAATTTAATTCTTCCTTTCTGCCTATTGCTGTTTTGATTATTTCTGCATAATCCGCTGAGTTAATGTGGGGGAAGAGCATTCTCAAGAGGAAAAATTTTTCTTCCTTATTTAGTTTAATAATACCTTGTACTTTTAAAATTTCATTTTCAATGTTAGCAGTATTTAAATGTCCTTTTCTAAGTTTACTTATTATTTTTCTAAATTCTTCCAACAACTCATCGCTGCTATTTTTAAAACACGTCATTAAAAAGAATCTTACCCTAGTTTCAGGATAATCTTCTATTAAAATATCTAAATGATAATCATTGTATAGTTGATGTAGTATGTTAGCTCTTGCTTGGAGTGTTGCTCCTGGATTTAAATAGTACCATCTTTCATAACGCAAGGATGCAAAAACAACTGGTTTTGTTAATACACCAAACTTTTCAACATCTTGGAAAAATGCTTCAATCCTATTTATTGTACATCCAGCTAATATTAGTTTATTTGATACTGATCCTTGTTTTAATTCATGAATAAGTCCTCTGAGTATTCGGGTCCCGTTCTTTACTTTCAAGATTTGAAGAGTAGCTGTAAAAATAACCTCCCAATTTGACATATGTTTCAATCCGGGAAACCTTTTTTCCGTCCTAATTATGTAGTCTGTATATAACGATAAAAAATGATCGCCAACTGATTTAGTACTTTTTCTCCTTGAAATTGAAATGATTTTTGTTCCGGTTGCATAATCTCTTTGAGGGATAATGAGGTTCTTTGGAGAAGGCGGCTGAATCGATAATTTAAAATTAGTTCTTTTCCAAAATTCCTGATAGGCTTGAATACCATTCCAAATGAAATGTAACCATCTCATTTGCCACCGATCCTTTTTTGTGGGGTCTTTTATATCATCTCTATTTCTAAGTAGATAATTTTCTAAAGTTTCTCCATTAATATACTTTTCTGTGTACAATTGATATTCTGCCCAATAACCACCAAAGTTTTCTACTAATGGTTCATTTTCATAACCTCTTCCCATGGCGATTAGCCATTTTATCTCATCATCAAAAAACTTTTTATCAAGGTTATCATTCAAATTAATTACAATATTATAGGTCTCGGGTGTGCGAGTTTTTATAATTGCCCTAAATATATATTTACCATTTTGTTTTTCAAGTTGTTTAATGAACAAACCCTTTTTAGGAATTTTATCAAGATCAATAATATCATTGTTTGAAAACAAAAAGATAGACTCTTTAATTAGAGTAGTGTTAATGATAGTTCTTGTTAAGCTCTTTTTGTGAATTGATGACAGATTATCATCAAAGTATATTACATCTTCCCAAGTGTATTCTTCACCAGTATCAGGATCAACAGCGAGTTTCGATGATTGTCCTATCCAATTTCTGAACCCATGAATAAGATTATAATATGCTTTTTGAGATGTTGAAAATAAAATACTTGGGACCTCAGAAATTTGCCACCAAATTAGTTCTGATCGAGCCCATATAAATTTTGTTGGATGTAAAATTCCAAATTCAGAAATAAATAAAATTAAAATTTGAATAAAATTTTCTTCGATTTTACTCAACCTGGCAACTCTTGAATGTGATATTTGAAGGTATTTGACTAAGGATTCAAAGTGATTATTTTTTAACCTTTTTATATTAAAAGTGATACTACTTTTTCCCTCATTTTTAAATTGATTCTTAAATGTTTTAAATAGGAGAGAAATTAAAATTTTTCCTGAAATTATAGGGGCAATTGATTCAATAGCTTTTAGTTTGAAAGAAGGCTTTAAATAGGACTCAAAATTGAGAAATACATGTAGAATTAATTCATGTAATTTTTTGGATTTTTTATCAATAAAAGTTTCAAAATCAGGAAAAATACTTGGATTTTGCTCTAATATATATGCGAAAAATATATGCAAGTTAAGGAAAGTACTTTTTTCTTCAGAGCCACTTATACGAAGTCTTTGCCTTCCAAAAGAGGGTCTTAAAACTTTTAACCTTTTATAATATTCAGGCTGGTTTATTCTAAATATAGATTCTCCAAAGAAATTTGAAAATTGAACGTTACCGAGCCAATGTTGGGGAGACTTAATTAAATCATCAATGTTTAAAATATAATCCTCAATTATATAAATAAAATTTCCTAAATGAAGTTTATCATCCTTCCAATGCAATGTTAAAATTTCAGGATAATTTTCTATTTTGATAAATTTTCCATCCCACGAAATATTAGATTTAATAGTTCCTAATTCTCGCAATATCCAATTTGGCAATCTAATTTCTTTACTATTATTTCGTAAAGAGATATAGTTTTTTTTATAGAGAGGAGAAATAATTTCTGAAAAGTTTTTTATGATATTATTCCTTTTATATGATCCTTTATTTGTCAGTTCATTTTTTTCTAAACTAAAATCTCTATGAATAATTACATAATTGATAATTCTTTCAAATGATGATAAAAAACTATTTACTGATATTATCATTGAACTAAAAATTTCTCGCAATCTCTCCTTGCCTAATTTTTTAAGTGCTAAGGACTTATTTATGTAATTTGGATAAATTAATACTGTATTGAATTCTTTTCCATCACCCACCAAAAATACTGACTTGATTGTCTCAAAATCCTGAAAAAGATTCTCTATTTTTTGAGGCGATATTGTTTGTCCTCTACTATTCTTATAAATATCTTTTTTTCGATCTATAATAAAATAGTATTTATCTTTTTCAGTGAAAATATCTCCTGTATGAAACCAATTATCTTTGAAGTTTTTTGAATCTTTTTCTTTGTAGTATCCCTTTGAAACATAATGACCCTTTACACATAACTCCCCATCATTTTCAATTTTTAGTTGTATACCAGGAAGAGCTTTTCCAACAGAGTTTTTAACATATTGATTGACTGGAGTCATAGTTATACCGCCTGTAGCCTCTGTCATACCGTACCCACTAAGCATATTTATTTTAGAATTTTCAAAAAACTTAAAAACATCTGGATCTAGATAACCAGCTGCTGAAAGTCCCCACTTGAGCTTTCCCCCAGTAATGCTTAATATTCCTTTTTTTAGAAATTCTGGATTGGCAAGATCAATATCCACCTTTTCTTGAACCAGATTATAAAGTTGTACCCATCTTTTTGGTATGCTAATAAAAATACTTGGTTTAAAAATTGAAAAATCTTTCAATAAAGAGTTAAAAGAAGGTGACTGCGCAAAAGTATAGGTTGATCCCCAAAATATACTACCCATCAATTCAAAATATCGACCAAAAGTGTGAAATAGAGGAAGATAGCTTAGAAAAATATCATTTGAACTGATACCTGGAAGAGCTATTGCCCTAGCAAATCTTTTTATCATTAAATTTTTTTGAGTAAATATTATTCCCTTTGGATTTGAAGTGGTCCCAGATGTATACATTATTGTTTGAATGTGATCTATAGGCACATTTGAGAGTCTTAACTTCACATCAAATGATTTTGCGTTATTGCATATATTTAAGAAAGATTCCCAGCTTGTATGGTTCCATGATATATCAATAAAATCGTCAAGAAGAATAATGTCGATTTTACATTTTTCCGTATTTATCTCATTAAAAAGAGAAGAGGCAACTTTTCCTCCAACAAAAATATGAGTTATTTCAGCGTGCTCAATTATATAAGATAAATTAATCGATGTAATATTTATAGGAATTGGTACTACCTTATATCCAAATGATAAACATGTTAAATCAATCATAGCTCCATTGAAATTATTGTTGGTAAGAAGACCAATTACTGGCCTAGAATCAGAATTTTCAAAGGTTGATATACCTTTAGAAAATAATTTAATATTTGACCAAAGTTTTTCATATGTAAGCTTTTTTTTTAAATTTTGATCAAATTTTTGAAATGCTGTTTGACTTTTGTAAGATGTTGCTCGTTGAGATAGCATATAGCCAAAATGATAATTTGATAGACTTATTAGATCTGCAAGATTATCAATCCACTTTTCAATGAAATTAGATTGATTAATTATTGAAGAAACTTGATTGAGATGCGAAATATCTAAGATGTCATGTATTATTTCTTGATTGGGCTTTTTAGAAATTATTTCATTTGTAATATCAATTAACATTTCTGCTGTTATCTTATTTCTAGATATACTTAACTTTAATCTTTCAATCTTTGATAGAAGGTTTTTTTTCATTACTAGAAATTAGTTAATCATGCTTGAAAGGTAACTATTCTAATTGAACAGCTCCTTCTCAAATAGCTATGCTGTAAGTATTAATTTAAAAATTTACGATAAAATTAATGGATGCCCTAAATAGGATTAAATTTTTAGAAGATCGTCTGCACCGGTTAAGTGAGATAGGTATGGCCTTATCTACTGAGAAGGATACTAATGTGCTATTTGAAATGATTTTAGATGAAGCTAAAAATATTACTAATGCAGATGGGAGAACATTGTACTCAAAAAATAAAGAAGGAAATCTTAACTTTGAGATTTTGCGCACAGATTCAACCAATATTATAATGGGTGGTACTTCCGGGATCCAGATTCCATATTACCCTGTTAAACTATGGATTGAAAAAGATTGTCCAAATCAAAAAAATGTTTCGGCGTATGTTGCTTTAACGGGTGAAACAGTTAACATTGAAGATGCATACTTTGAAAAAGGTTTTGATTTTGAGGGTACTAAACAATTTGACAAGAAAAATGGATATAGATCGAAGTCATTTTTAGCTGTGCCACTAAAAAATCATGAGAATGAAATTATAGGTGTCATGCAATTAATCAATGCGCAAAATGATAAGGGGGAAGTAATTCCTTTTAGTAGTGAAATGCAAGAGCAAATAGAATCTTTGGCCAGTCAAGGTGCTGTTGCATTAACCAATAAGCGATTAGTAGAGGAATTAAAAACCCTATTTGAGGCATTTATTAAACTTATTGCTACTGCCATAGATAAAAAATCTGAGTATACGGGTGGACATTGTGAAAGAGTCCCAAAAATTACAATGATGTTAGCTGATGCCGTAGCTAAAACTAAAACAGGTCGATACAAAGATTTTTCAATGACCGAAGATGAAAGGTATGAACTTTACATAGCTGCTTGGCTACATGATTGCGGTAAGGTGGCCACTCCACCTCATGTAGTAGATAAAGGTACAAAATTAGAAACTATTTTTGATCGAATTGAATTGATAAAAACTAGAATGGAGATATTGAAACGGGATGTTGAAATTCAATTTTTAAAAAGAAAATTATCAAACGTGAAAGATTTAAAATATGATGAAGAATATCTAAAGGATATTAATCAGCTTAATTCTGATATGAAATTTCTAGAGCAATGTAATATTGGTGGAGAATATATGGAAACAGAATTACAATCCAGGGTAATTTCTATTGGTAAAAAAAAGCTTAAGCTATATGGAAAGGAACAACAATTTTTATCAGATAATGAAGTACAAAATCTTAATATCGCAAAAGGGACTTTATTGCCTGAGGAGCGTGAGATCATAAACGATCACATAACAATTACAATTGAAATGCTAGAACAGTTACCCTATCCAAAGAATTTAAAGAATGTTCCAGAATTTGCTGGAGGGCATCATGAAAAATTAGATGGTACAGGCTATCCGAAAGGACTAAAATCAAATCAAATGTCCACTCAAGCTAAAATAATGGCAATCGCAGACATTTATGAAGCACTTACTGCGGCAGATAGGCCATACAAAGATGGAAAAAATTTATCCACAGCTATGCGTATAATGGGATTTATGAAGAATGATTATCACATTGATAAAGATCTCTTTGAGATTTTTGTTAAGTCGGGTGTTTATAAGGAATATGCTAAAGAATATGTGTCCGAAGAGCAAATTGATAGTTTTGAAGAAGACTCAGTACTTTAGATAACTGATATTGTGTTTAAAGATAAACAACATATGTTAAAGGAAATACACTATCTTATGGATAAGGTTAGGGAGCATTTAAAACATGATAGTAACATAGATAATTTTATTGATAATGATGATGAATTAGATAAATGGGCTAAAATTATTCCTAAATCTCAATATCCTATTTTTATTATTTCTGTTTTGAATAATATTAGAAGCAATTCAATATTGGAAGAGATTATTGATTCATCTTTCACGTCAAATAATCAAAACTCTAAATCAAACTGTAATAAAAACAAAAAGCGACTTATATCTTCACATGGCGAGCAACCTTTTAATTGATTCATTTGCTAATAGGCAAATTAAATGACGGTCGATATTGCAATAGTTTTAAGTGTTTTAGTCTCAGGTTTTATTCTTTTTACCACAGAGCTTTTTTCCATAGATGTAACCGCTATGGCGATTCTTTCTTTTCTTTGCTTTTTTGGTTATTTGTCTCCTGAGGAGGCGATATCAGGTTTTTCAAATCCTGCAGTTTTGACAATTGCTTTCTTGTTTATAATGAGCAAGGCACTTCAGAAAACAGGAATTTTGGAATATTTGATTATCAAAGTAAAAAAACTTGCAGATAAATCTATTTTACTTGGTAGAACTTTTTACCTTCTTGTTATAGGCTTAATGTCTGCTGTTATTAATAACACTGCAATTGTCGCAATTTTCATGCCTGTGACTATCAGGTTAGCTCATAAGTATAAATTAAGTCCATCTAAAATGTTAATTCCCTTAAGCTATGCAGCAATATTGGGAGGTACTTTAACATTGGTTGGAACTTCTACAAATCTTTTAGTTAATTCAATTTTTGTTGGAACTTCAAATTTTGAACCTCTAGGTATGTTTGAATTTTTCAAATATGGTATTATTTTGCTTATTATTGGTTTATTTTACATTTTATTCATTGCGCCTAAGTTACTTCCTTCCCGAACAGTTACTTCTAGTCTCACTCGAAGCTATCATCTAGGTGGATATTTAACCGAAATGAAGATCAGAGATGATTCCCCCCTGGTTGGAAAAACCTGTATGGACCGAGGTATCAATAGAAATTACGATGTAATGGTATTGGATATTTTACGTGAAGGGAAAATGATAACTGATATGATAAGACTTACTACCTTGAGGGCTGGAGATGTCTTATTTGTTAGAGGAACTCTAGAAAATTTTTTGCGCATGAAAGAGGTAGAGCGAGTTGCCCTACTAACTGATGAAAAATTAACTCAAGAAGAATTGGAACAAGAAGATAATGTATTAGTAGAATGTATTCTAACTGATAAATCAGATTTAGTTGGGAAGAGTTTAAAATCAGGAAATTTCAGAAGAAGATTTGGTGCTTTTATTTTAGCCGTAAGGAGGGAAGGCGTTATCTTTAGAAAAAAAATTGCTCATGTAGTACTAAATGCATATGATACATTGCTAGTATATGGACCTGCAAAGAAAATAGTAAACTTTTCAAAAGGTAATGACTTTATTGTTTTAGGTGAGGTAAACGCTGAAATACGAAAACAACGGTTTTGGTGGATGACAATTATTGTAATTTTAGGTTCAATAATTATTGCTGCATTTGGATTTATGCCTATAATGAAAAGTGCTATGATTGGAGTAGTTTTTTTATTGATGTTAAAGGTTATTTCGCCAAAAGAGAGTTATGAGTCAATCAACTGGCAAGTTATCGTTTTAATTTCAGCCTTAATTCCGGTTGGTATCGTTATAAAAAACACAGGAACAGCAGATTGGATTGGTAGTTTTATTTCGAATCTAGTTCAGTCAGTGCCAAGGGATTGGCAACCTAAAGTTTTATTAGGGTTAATTTATCTATTAACAATGATTTTAACTGAAGTTTCCTCAAATGCTGCAACATCGATCATAATGACTCCAATAGCTCTTGCTGTCACTCAACAACTAGATTTTGAGCCAAGAGCATTTATTTTTGCAGTTGCTTTTGCAGCATCTGCTTCCTTTATTACGCCAATTGGATATCAGACAAATTTAATGGTTTATGGACCTGGAGGTTATAAGTTTAGTGATTACATTCGTGTCGGACTGCCTTTAGCAATTATATTTTGGTTAACTGCAATATTTGTACTACCAATAATATGGCCTGTTTAAATTTAGATGAGAGTTTAATGTGAAAGATATAAATTATGGTTACCAAAGAACAGTTCCTTTATCATTTCAAGCAGTTGATCAAAAAATTAGAGACGCTCTTAAAGATGCTGGATTCGGGATAATAACCGAAATTGATTTGAAAAAAACATTTAAGGAAAAATTAGATTTAAAATTTAAACCATATAAAATCTTTGGCGCATGTAACCCTAAACTTGCTATTGATGCCATAAATTTAGATCACAATGTAGGCCTACTAATGCCATGTAATGTTATTTTTTGGCAAAATGATGATAAAACAGTAACAATATCATATATTAGTGCGGAAACCCAATTGAGTAATACAAATAATGATAAATTAATTCAAATTGGCCAGAGAGTTGATAATATGATTAGTAATGCAATTCAATCAATTTAAAATTTCCAAAATTATAAAGCTTTCAGTATAGTTTAAAATTTCTATTTTATGGAATCTTCCCACCTGAGTTCGTCTCGTCTAGATATATTTTTAAAAAGACCATTTTCTGCAATTTTGTCTTTAGCTGTACCTATCATGTTAGGGATGGGTATTCATACGCTTTATAATTTAGCAGATATGTATTTTATTGGAAAGTTAGGGGGGCAAGAAATTGCTGCAGTAGCTTTTAATATGCCGATTTTTTTTTTGATTTTAGGTCTAACAATGGGTTTAGGTTCAGGCGTAACTGCATCTGTTGCAAGGTACATTGGACAAAAAGATAAAATAAAAGCAGATCATTGTGCTGAACATGCAATTATTATAGCTTTTTTCATATCAATTATATTTACTGCCTTGGGATTAATATTTGGAAAAAGCATATTAATATTTTTAGGTGCAAAAGACCTTATTTTAACACAAGCTTGGGATTATTTATTTTATATCACTCTTGGCCTCCCATTTATGGTTTTCTCCGCTTTTTTTAGATCTGTTCTTGCAGGAGAGGGAGATATGAAATTCCCCATGATAGTGGCCGGACTAGGAACAATATTAAATATTATTTTAGATCCTATCTTTATTTTTGATTTGAAAGATTACGGAGGTTTTGGTTTAAACCTAGGAGTAAAAGGCGCGGCATTAGCGACTGTAGTATCGCAATTATTTACATTTACTACCTTTGTTTTTATGTTGTTTGTAAAAAAATATTCTTACGTTAATTATAATATTAAAAGGTTTAAACCATCAAAATTGATATTCATGGATATTGTCAAAGTTGGAGTTCCAGCTTCATTATCGATGGTGATTATGGCTCTAGGTCAAGCGGTTTTTAATAAAATATTAATCTTCTATTCTGCTCAAACCGTTGCAGCATATCAGGTTGCAGGTCGTATAGATATGCTAATTTTTTTGCCTATTTTTGCTATTGCAGGAGCAATGACTACTTTAGTAGGTATGTTCTATGGTGCCAATAAAATTAAAGAGTTAAATTATATAATAAAATATGGTTTAGTTTCGTCCTTCATTATAACGATCTTTTCATCGGCGGTTATTTATAAGTTTGCTTATAAACTATCCTCTTTTTTTACTAATGATAGACAAGTTATTGACGTTTCAGTTGGATTCCTTCAATTACTTTGCTATATATATCCGTTCATAGCAATAGCTATTACGTCGGGTAGAATTATGCAAGGATTAGGAAAAGGTATACCTGTTTTATTGATAACCTTAGTTAGAGTAGTTGTTATTTCAGCTCCCCTAGGTCTATATTTTACATATATTTTAAATAAACCAGTAGAATGGAATTGGTATGCTATGATGATATCTGCTATTTTAGCATTTATTTTAGCAATAAGCTGGGTTCGTTATGAGCTAAAGAAAATAAATTTTAACAAAAAGAGTATCGCAATATGAACTTATTAAACAAAAAAGATATTTTTAAAAAACTTGAAGATTTAGATGGATGGGTTTATGTAAATAATAATTTATCAAAAGAATTGAAATTTCAAACTTATATGGACAGTATAAGTTTTATCAATGAAATTGCTAAAAAAGCAGATCAATTAAATCATCACCCTGATATGATTATTGGTTGGTGCACAATAAAAATTAGTTTCACCTCTCATGACAAGGGAGGCGTTACTCAAAAATGCATAGAAATGGCTAAGTTTGCAAACTCTTTAGTTTAAAAAAGGAACTTGTGGATAAGTCAGTACTCCTTACAGAGGTTGGTTTAAGAGATGGATTACAAAATTTAAAACATATTATATCCACAAAGGATAAACTCCATCTTCTAAGTTCTTTGATTGATGCTGGATTAAGGCGTATACAAGTAACCAGTTTTGTAAATCAAAAATTGATACCGCAAATGGCTGATGCAGAAAAACTAATCTCAAAGTTGCCTAAAACCTCCAAAACTCAATTTAGTTGCCTTGTTTTAAGTCCGAAAGGATTAGATAGAGCCTTTGAGACAGGTATTAAAAATATTGATTTTTCAATTTCCTCTAGCGAAAGCTACAGCTTGAAAAATACCCAAATGAGCACAAAAGAAGCTCTAATTACATTAAGAAATATGATTAAAAATGCAAAAGGTTCAAACATTAATGTTAGAGCAGGTATTCAGTGTGTATGGGGTTGTGTATATGATGGTAGACCAAAACAAAAGAATTTAATGAAATTAATTGAAAGTATATTAGAGATGGAACCAGATGTTCTCTCACTAGCAGATTCTAGTGGCATGGCAGAACCTGTAAAAATTTTTTCCATTCTAAATGATTTGTTAAAAAAGAAACCCAACTTAAAAATAAATCTTCATCTTCATAATAATGGGTTTGAATTTCAAAATTTTAAAACGGCTTTGGGCTTAGGCATCAATCTTTTTGATACCTCATTTGGTGGAAATGGAGGAAGCCCGTTTATTAAGGGCTCAGCTGGGAATCTATCTACTGAGAATGCTATTAAAATATTGAAAGAGGAAGGATATGAGGTGAAAATTAATCATAAACTCATATCGAGTATTAGTAGCTGGTTACAATCCAAGATCTCTTAGGTTCTTGTTCGTGTATTGATTTAAACATATTTTTTGTAAAGACTAATCATAGCAGAACTAAAAATAGACTTTATAACTCCAACTACTACAAAGGGGGAAAATCCTGCAGTAAATGCCTCATGAAAACCGATGAAATTTGATAAATAAAGTGTGCCAAAACATAAGATAAAGAAAGTAATTAAGATACAAATCAAAGTATTAATCCAAAATTTATTCTTAGTATTTAAGTTGGTAAAATATCCTATCATTACAACTGCAGGAATAAAGCTATATAAATACCCAGCAGTTGGTCCTATTAAAACTAAAAATCCAGCACTCATATTTGCAAAGACTGGTAAACCAACTAAACCTTCAATCAAATAAGCTAAAATACAAAAAACTCCTTTTTTCGGACCAAGAATACCGCCGATTATAAATACTCCTACCGTTTGTCCTGTGAAGGGGACTGGGCTGAAGGGAATGTAAAATGAAATTTGAGCCAATATGGCAATAAGAAGAGATCCAAGAAATATCGATATTGCATTAATTTTTTGATTATTAATTGATATATAATAAGGTTGATTTTTATTTATTATCTTAGATTTCATAATCTTAAATTAAGATTAAACTATCTTTCTCTCCTACTAAACATTCTTTTTAATATAAAATTAATAAGTTTATTTGGGATTATTAACATTAAGAAGATTATTATCCTATAATACCATGGATATACATAGGTACCATTACCTCTTTTTATAATCCTAAAAAACTTTATTGCAGCTTTATCAACTGGTACCATAGGGAAATTTTCTGCAGGCCCTTTGATTATTGGTGTATCTATGAATCCAGGACAAATTGTAATCATTTTAATATTATATTTATTTAAAATTGGTCGCCATGCATCAAATATCATTCTAATTGCAACTTTTGAGCTTGAATAGCCACCACGATATGGGATAGGGAAAAAACCCGCAACAGAGCTTAAGCATACTAAAGTTCCATCGCCTTGCTTTTTCAAAGTTGGAATGAATGGCATCAATGAATTTGTAACTCCGATTATGTTGGTATTCAATATATTATTTATTTTTTTACTATTTGAATCATAAATTCCATCATCTCCGCTTATACCAGCGTTTGCTATGATAATATCCATCGAGTTAACCTTTTTAAGAAATTCACTAGCTACTTTTTTACAATTTTCACCATTTGTTACATCTAGCTTATATGCATAAGCCTCACCTCCCAGCTTATTACATTTTAATGCTATTTCTTTTAATAATTGATCTCTTCTCGCTGTTAAACCAATAATATACTTTTTTTTTGCATATTCAAAAGCTAATGATTTACCAATTCCTGATGAGGCACCTGTAATAAATACACTTTTTCTATAAGTCAAAGATTTGCCCCTTTCTTACAACATTAAACTGTTTTGCTTTGATAAGTTTCGTAGCTGAAGTATGCTCCCTCAATGCAGGATTTGAGTGGTTTAAATGTATGAAATGAACTTTATTTGTGTTTATAGAGTTTGAAGATGATAATTGCTCCATTGTTTCTATTATAAATGGATGAGGTATCTCAGACATATCTCTGTGAGGAATCTCATCATTTGAATAGAAAGTACCATTAATAAAAGAAATATTAGAATTTAAAATAACTTTTTTTATCTCTTGATCCCATTTAATCCATTTATCAATATCTGGTATGAAAATGGCGGAGCTATTAGGGCCCACAACCTTATATCCAATAGTTTCTGAAAATTCAACTCTATGTGGAACCAGGAATCGCTCTATGAAAAGGTGTCTGGATAATTTATGTTCTTTAGCATTTTTTAGTAGTTTAATTGAAATACTATTTAAATCTATTAGTTGTTGCCAAGGAGAATTATCTTCTAAAAAATGTTTCATTTTTGGCATGCAAAAAACATTAATTTCTTTTGAGTTCATCACCTCCCTGCCAAGTTGTAGCAGTCCTATGGAGTGGCCCACATGGTCATGGGTAAGAAAAATATCTTGCAGTTGAGTATTATGAACTTTTGTGAGGATATGATACTGTTCTGCAAAATCAGGGGTTGCATCGATAATCCAGCTTCTATTTAATTTTGGATCAATGATTCCTAACCTGGTTACCTTTTCATTATCTCCAATTTCCCTAAGCATTTCGCAGACCTTTTCTACACAACCCGCATGAGGATATCCTCCATGTTGTGCGATCCCTAAAACAACGATGCAAGGATATTGATTAAAAAATGCATTAAATAAGAAATAAAATATAATTAGAATTTTAATAATCATAATTTAACTTCGATACCCTTTTTATGCATCCAGTAAAGTATCATCCAAAAAATGATAACATGTGCCACTGCAAAAAATAAAGAACCATTAAGATTACCAAAAATTGGAACAAATACAGTTTCATATAAATAGTTATAGGAGCTAACCTGATTATTATTCATAGTTAACTTTAAATTGATAATTGTTTTTACCCAGAGGCCTGATAATATAAATACGAATATTGAGTTTTTTCCAAAAATCTCAAAAACCCAAAAGGGCTTTTTTATTTGCTTATTGTCAATTAGAAAGGTCAAAAAAGCAAGTAAAAGAGCACCAATCCCTGTACTAAAAAGTACGTATGAACTTGTCCAAAGAGCTTTGTTTATTGGGAAAAAAAATCCCCATAAAAGTCCTACTAGTAAAATGATTAATCCAAATACTGACATTCTTTTGGCACAATCTGCATAATTTTTTGTAGTGTGTATCATACCCCCTAATAGATAGCCCAATAAGACTGAAGCTACGGAGGGGATAGTACTTAAAATTCCTTCAGGGTCAAATGCAATACTGTTCCCAAATTTATCTTGAAAACCTCGATAAAGGTGAGATTTTCCGAATATAAAGGTGTCAAATTTTCGAATAATATTTTCTGAAATAGAATAAGGATCACTGCCAGCTCCAAAAAATAAAAGTGCCCAATAAGATAATAAGATACCAAAAATTATTTGCATTATCTGTTTAAAATTAAAATGAATTATAATTATTGAACTAAAACCATAAGCAATTGCAATTCTTTGAAGAACACCCATAACCCTGAAGGATGAATAATCCCAATCTTGTCTGATAAATGGGTATGCATTTAATAAGAGCCCTATCAGGAAAATAGACAGCGTTCGCCAAAATACATGTTTGTAAAAATCAATTGATGGGAAATAATGCCATCTTACAAAAGCAAAACGAATAGATGCACCTACAATAAAAAGGAAAAAAGGAAAAACTAAATCAGTTAATGTACATCCATGCCATTTAGCATGTCTTAGAGGTGAGTAAACATGTGCCCAGCTGCCCGGGGTATTAACTAAAATCATTAAGGCTATAGTTATACCCCTGAACACATCTATTGAATAAATTCGTCTAGATTTAGACATAACTCTATTTAAGTTTAGATATACTTCTTTTCCAAACTAAATATGTTCCAATTATAGCTATTCCAAATAGCAAAATTGCATTACTATAGTTCAAGAATAACAGGTTACCAATTCCAAAAGTAAATCCATAAATCATCATAATCCCAGATACCCAAAGGATAAAAAATCCTTTTGAAACTGGTTGCAAGGTATGTTCATAGTTTTGATTAATTGGCCCCCACCAGCCTCCTGGCTGTACCTTTTTATAGAATTTTGCTAATGTTGTATTTGGCTCTGGTTTGGTTAGTAGAGTAACGGTTATCCAGGAAATTATAGCAATTGGTACAATAATCATTAATTTATGATGAACTTGTAATTTAAGGCCAAAAAGAAAAGGTGCTGACCCAAATAAATTATAATCTTGATTTGATGAAATTGTTTGGCTATAGGCTATAACTTCAAGCAAAAAGGTTACCACAATTGAGGTACTAAGTGCTGTGATTTCGCTCCAAGCATTGACACGCCACCAAAACCATCTCAAGATTAAAACAAGACCGATACCTGCTCCCATTGAAAAGATAAATTCCCAAGCTTTAGAGATACTTTGCATTTTCATTGCTGTAAAAGCCGCTAAAATCATTAAAACAACTGTGAAAATTTTTCCAACAAATACATAGTGAGACTCTGCGGCATTTGGTTTATAAAATCTCTTGTAGATGTCATTGACTAAATAGGAGGCACCCCAATTTAAATGAGTATCTATTGTGGACATAAAAGCCGCTAAAAATGAGACAATTAAGATTCCTTTTAATCCTGGACCAAGAAGATTATTCATAACTAAGGGATACCCAGCCTTAACGCCTAAATCATTATACGCTTCTGGAATCAATGGGAACATAACAATCGAAACCACAGCAACGATTATCCATGGCCAAACACGCAAGGCATAATGTGCTAAGTTAAACCAAAGTGTGGCCAAAAGTGCATGTCTTTCATTTTTTGCAGAAGACATCCTTTGAATAATATAACCTCCACCATCAGTCCCATGATGAGACCACCACATTACAGTAATGAATATTATAAATTTTGAAAAGGGAGATTCCCAAAAGGTCAATGTTGTTATATCATCTATTGGTACTGGGGGAATAAATTTTAATGTACTATTGTGGACGGCATCTGAACCCATTAATGCTTCTAATTTTTTTAGTAAAGAGTCCATACCGCCGACATGCTTCACAGCGATTATTGCTAATGTTATTGAACCGAACATTGCAATGAAAAACTGAACTAAATCAGTAACTACAACCCCCCAAAATCCAGATAAAATCGCATATAAAAGAGCAATTGCAACACATATCCAAACCGCAATCCATTTATCCATATTCAGCATCACAGATACAACAGAAGCCATCGCATTAATTACCCATCCCATTACGATGAAATTATAAAGAATTGCGAAATAACCTGCTTTAAAAGCTCTAAGCAAAGCTGCCGGTTTACCACTATATCTAATTTCTAAAAGTTCATTGTCTGTTAAAACATCAGCTCTTTTCCACAACCTAGAAAAAAGAAAAACTCCAAGAAGGGCACCCATCAAAAGGTTCCACCAAAACCAATTTTGCCATATTCCAGGACCTCTAACAAATTCAGTAATTGCCAATGGAGTGTCTGCCGCAAAAGTTGTCGCTACCATTGATGTGCCTACAATCCACCAAGGCAAAGTTTGTCCTGATAAAAAATATTCTTTCGTACTTGACGCAGCTCGTTTATTGTAATATAATCCTACACCAAGAGAAAATAATATGTAACTAAGAATTATTATCCAGTCAATAATATGAATAGATATATCGTTATTCATACAACCTTTTTAATTTTGAATTTAAAAAATAGTGATACAAAATCTGTTTATGGGAATATCCTTTTAATGCCATGTTAAGAGCGCCTATCTGACAAAGTCCAACTCCGTGCCCCCATCCTGCTCCTTTGAAAGTAAATTTATCAGGCGGCCTGTTTGAGCTAGAATTTGCAATAATAATAAATGCAGAACTATATAAAAATTTAGAATGCAATACTCTTCTGATTTCATACTCACTCTTGATATCTAACGTACTAGGTTCACTATAAGTATATCCATTTATTTTTAATAAGTTAACTCGTCCGGATACTCCTCTAGAAATAGGGATAAGTGATACAATACTATCAAAATAATGACCTGCCTTTTCTCTTATAAGAGTACATAATTCTTGTTGCTTTAGGCTATAACTCCATCTAAAGTACGAATCCATTTTATCAACATGGCCAAGATAAGATTTCAAATCCTTTTTACTAATTTCTGTTTCATCGCAAAAACAAGAATCTGGATTATCAATCCAAGAATTCAATTCTTTCTCACTCATTAACCTTGGTTTAGCGTTTCTTTTACTATCATAAACTGCACGGAGATATTCTATTGGTTCATTGAACCAAACAACTTCATTATTCTCCGATATTCCACCACAAGATTTAGAGTATCGGGTGTCACAAATTTTATCATTGGATGTTAAAATATAACCACGAGTTTTATTGGCTGAACTAATTGCACTTTCATTTAATCCTTTTACACCCTGGTATCTTTGACAACAATCATCATTACATACATCCACATTTAAATCCTCATGTTTATTTTCAGCTGAGGCCAACACCCAAGATCTAGCTGCAATAGTTTGACTTTCTAAAAATGAACTAGGGCAGGATTTACTCATCTCCGAAGTTGCAACACTAGCTATGTAATCCTCTAATTTTAATTTATTTACTAATATAATATTTTGGTCATTTGATTTTAGAATCAGTTCACCGGTTACATTGATAGTTATATCCTTTTCCCAATGAAAACCTCTTCCAGCTTTGATTTTCTTAATAATAAAAGTGCCCTTTTTAGATTTACTTTTAAAATTAAAAGGATTCTCCTCAATTTTATTATTTATAATAATTTGATCTGATTTAACTTTTATTCTATACTTTTTTTTAATACTTGTATCTTCAATTAAAATAGAGGATTTTTTATCTTCAGGCAATATCAGCCCAACGGAGATTAAGGGTTCGTTGGTGATTAAATTTACTTCTGAGAGCATACTTTTATCCATGCAGCTCCTAAAGCAGCTACTCTTCTGTCAGTTGAATAATCAATTGGAATTTCGGATTTCATTTGGAATAAATCCCGAATATGAGGTTTACAAGTCTTTAAGAATACACCTAATCTTTGACCAATGATAACTTTTTTTAAATTGTAGCTATGATTTTTAAAAAACTTGATTCTAGTTTTAATCAATTTAGCAAAAGCCTCGGATGCATTTTCAAAAAGAGGAAATGACCCTGGAACTTTTTCCAGATCAAAAAGTGAATATATTTTATCTGCACTTTTATCGTTCCATTTTTGGAGTATTCCTTTTGGCGATAGGTAGCTTTCAATTGTGTCTCTAGAATTTACTAGAATTTGCCATGATTTCTTTAAACTAGGGTACTCGTCAATATTTATTACTTTACTATCCATAATAATACCATCTGCGATTCCTGTTCCCCCTCCAATATACATAATATTTTTTTGATTCTTAATTTTGCCGATTGAGGAATTTATTTCGCCCATAAGACAACAATATGAATCATCATAAAGAGATTTTATCATTGGAAACTGCTTAAAGAAATCAACAATCCTTGGTCCATTTGCCATTAATATAATTCCTTTATCATTTTTTATACCAGGATAGCAAATACCATAATTTTTTGATTTTATTTTTGATAATACTAGTGCAATGGTTTTAACGATAACCTCTGCTTGTTTTTTTTCATCTCTGGCAATTGTAATTTGTCCATAATCCAACTCCTTTTTTTGAGTTTCAATTGATTTTGGGGTAAAGTATGAATCCCAATTAATTGAATCTGAATAATTAAATTCTAAATTTTCTTTTCCAGGAGTTACAAAATTTGATTTTTTATCATAAAAAGCTGATTGTGCCATTACCTTTGTGGCCCCACAATCAATACCAAATATAGTGTTATCCAACATTTATATTATAGAGTGATTTTACATGTTCGATTCTTTCAATAGACATCATAACCTTTTTTTCATAAGACTTATCATGATCAACTATTTTACTAATTGCTTTGATTGCTTTTGGTATATGATCAGGATCGTAAATTAAATTATTTCCCAAACAAAATAGGTCTACTCCAGCGTCAAGCATAAGTTTAAAAGTTTCAAATAATGAGTAGTTATCAGAGATAGCTCTCATACTTGGGTCATCACATATTACGATACCTTCAAACCCCAAATCATTTCTAAGCATTTCAGTAATAATAGTTTTAGAAAGAGATGCTGGATTATTTGGATCAATCTTTTTATCAATGGTATGCGATACCATTATCATATCCAAAAGGTTTTTTTGAATAATTTTATCAAATGGTAACATATCCTTTACTGACCAAGTTTTGGTTATATCAGTTAATCCCTCGTGCGTATCACCATGTGCTGAACCCTGTCCGGGAAAGTGTTTTCCACAACTAATTATATTTCTTTTTTTGTGAGCATTTATAAATATTTCAGCATGTTTGGTTAATAATTTAGGATCAGAGCAAAAGGCACGTTGAGAATTTCCAATTACGGTTTTTTCCCCATAATATAAATCTAAAACTGGAGCAAAATTTAAATTAATACCCAAATCTGATAACTCCTCGGCAAGTCTATCAGAAAATTGCTGAGTGATTAGTTCATTTTTGAATAGACCAACTTTTTTCCAAGAAGGAGTTTCGTTGAAGCCATAAATTGATTTCAATCGACACACCTCTCCACCTTCCTGATCTATTGAAACAAGTAAATCATTCTTATTTGAAAAATGTTTTAAATCCTTCAGAAGTTGCTTAATTTGGTTTGGTGACGAAATATTTCGTGATCCAGTGCCGCCAATTTCTAGGTCCTCATCGTATAAAATCACTCCAGCAAGGTTATACTTTTTGATATATTCAACAATAGCAGAGTGCTCATTAACAGTGTCTTCTCTGAAACCTGCAATAATCATTTGTCCAATTAAGTTTTCAAGTTTGCTTTTCATATGTTAAATTCTCTATTGTTTTAGATTTTTGTAAAGTAAGTCTTTATCAAAATAAATTACCCGATTTAAGTAAAATTAGAAAACTTTTTTTACTTTTCATTAAGAAAAATATTTAAATAATTTAATATCAGTTTTTAACTACTACCTGATCTTTTAACTCCCTTTTTGATGGCAAAAAAAATTAATTATAAATTTATATCTCTCTCAATAGTTTTAACACTTTTGTTAAGCTGTTCTCATTACAAACAATTTAAAAATAATTGGGCTGAAGAAACCTTAAAAGCACTATCATTAAGAGAGAAGATAGCTCAAATGATGATCTTTAGTTTTAATGCAAAGTTTAATCGTATTTCCAAAAAAGAATTAAATAATATATTTGAACTAATTGAAACTGATGGGTTAGGGGGCGTTCATATTTGGTATGCAGACATCAGTAGCTCCTTAACTACCATGAACGAAATGCAAAAAAAATCTAAGGTCCCGATTTTATTTGATGCTGATTTAGAGTATGGTTTGTATCAAAGATTTTCAGTGGGAACTGAATTTCCCCCTGCAATGGCAATTAGTGCGACAGGCAATCCGAATAATGCATATAAAATTGGAAATATTATTGCAAAAGAAGCACGTTCTGTTGGCTTGCATTGGAATCTTTCTCCGGTCGTAGATATCAATAATAATTCTCTAAACCCAATTATAAATACCCGTTCTTTTGGCGAAAATAGTAATATTGTATCAAAATTTAGTATTCCATTAATGCAGGGGCTTCAAGCAGGAGGCATGCTCGCAACTGCTAAGCATTTTCCAGGACATGGTGATACTAGAACTGATTCACATTTATCTTTAGCTGAAATTCCAAGTGATTCTGCAAGATTGTGGACTAAAGAGTTGGTACCATTTAAAAAGATGGTTGATGAAAATGTTGATGCAATAATGGTTGCACATATCAATGCACCTGATTACCAGGTTGATTCTGATCGACCTGCCACATTATCTAAGTTTTGGATAGAAGATATTTTATTAAATCAATTAGGATATAATGGAATTGTAGTCACCGATGCAATGGAAATGGGAGCGATTGTAAATAATTATTCCGATGGTTTTGCTTTGATAGAAACAATAAATGCTGGCGCAAATGTTGTCATCCAAAACAATAATTTTAAGAATTCCATTGACATTATTGAAAAAGCTGTTCTAGATGGATCTATTTCAATATCTAAAATTAATAATTCAGCTTTGAAAATGTTAAAAATGAAAGAGAAAATTGGTCTAAACCATAATAGTTTAGTCGAAATAGAGCATATAAGAGACATTCTTCATAATGAGGAGCATTTGAAATTTGCAAACTCTGTTGCATCCGAAGCGATTACATGTTTGAGAGATGAAAAAGATTTATTGCCCTTAGGTTTAATTTTAACCGATAGTATCTATGTGATTGACCTATATGATCGCAGAGTAAATAGAAAAAATTCACAAGTTACTAAAAATTTAATTTCTGCTGGATTAAACATCAAAAATTTTCATTTGGACAAACAAAGTAGCAAGAAATATGTAACCTTTTTATTTTCTGAAATTCCTCCTAATAGTACAATTTTAATTAATGCTTTCGTTAATCCAAGCGCAGGGATGAATGAAATATTTTTGCCTGAATTACATATTGATCTAATCGAAAATTTAATGAACAAGTCAGATAAAATTATACTTGCAAGTTTAGGTACGCCTTATTTGATCCAACAGTTTGAAAATATCTCAACATATATTTGTGCATTTAAGGGAAGTGAACTCATGCAAAAAGCTCTTTCAGATGCATTGATTGGGAGAAAGGAAATTAATGGTAAATTACCCATATCTATTCCTGGTTTATTTGTACTGGGTGATGGTCTCAATATAAAAGAACAAGAGGCTTCAAAATTGGATAAAATTAAATATAAACCTGGGAAAAAAATTATTCAAATAAAACCACAGGAAATGGATGTTGACTTAACTATACTAAATAAGATTTTAAAAGAATCCATTGATAAAAAAGCCTGGCCTGGTTGTGTTTTAGTAGCAGCAAAAAGTGGTAAAATTTTTATTAAAAAAGCAGAGGGCTATCATACTTACCACAAAAAGAGAAAAATGCGACAAAGTGACATATTTGATATTGCATCAATTACTAAGCCAGTTGTAACGGTATCTGCCGCAATGAAACTATTTGATCAAGGACTAATAGGTTTAGACGATCCGGTTGAATCTTATTTACCAAAATTCAGATCAGAGAATAGAAATTTGAAGAATACCAAATCAAATGTAACTATCAAGAATCTGTTAACTCATACTTCTGGTTTGCCTGCATATAAACCATTTTACGTATCTGCTTCGAATGAAGAATCGTTTTTAGATAGTATTTACAAAACTAATCTTAATTTTAAACCGGGAGATTCAACAGTCTATTCAGATTTGGGTATGATATTACTTGGTGAGATAATTACGAAAGTTAGTGGTGTTTCTCTAGATACATTTATTGACTCTCTGATGTTTAAACCTCTTGGAATGAATAGTACTCTTTTTAACCCAAATGAAAAAAAACTTCACAGAATTGTACCAACTGAAATAGATCAAAAAGGTAGACTTATAAAGGGTGTCGTTCATGATGAAAATGCGCGAGCTCTAGGTGGTGTAGCTGGTCATGCTGGATTATTTTCAAATGCCAATGACTTAGCAAAATTTTCTCAGATGATGCTTAATGGTGGTATTTATGGTTGGAATCGAATTTTTAAATCAGAAACGGTAAAATTATTTACAGATAATATTTCACAGAATTCAACCATTCCCAAATCAATGGGCTGGGATAAGCCCAGTGGAAAGTCCTCTGGAGGAGTTTACTTGAGCGATTTGAGTTATGGTCATACTGGTTTTACAGGAACATCTTTTTGGATTGACCCTAAAAATGAGGTAATTGTTATTCTTTTGACAAATGCAGTTCATCCTAGTAGAAAGGTGAAACAGCCAAATTACTTTGATTGGAGACAACGAGTTCACTCATCAGTTTATGAATCATTAAAGATCACAAACACAAATTCAAAACTCAATTGGAGAAGATCATGGTAAAACTACTAAAAATAAAGAATAAACTCTTCTTAGCTATATTATTTATCACAATAATTCCAAGTAAACTTAATTCAAATAGAATAGTTGGTTATTACCCAAGCTGGGTTCAAAATCAATATCCTATCGGATCGGTAGATTTTTCGACATTTAGTCATCTAATTCATGCCTTTGCATGGCCAAATAATCAAGGTGAAATTATTTCTGACATTGGAACATTTAACTCAAACTTTGCTTCTCAAGTTCAATCACAAGGTTCAAAGTTTCTTCTTGCGCTCGGAGGATGGGGAACTGCAGCTGGTTTTGTTGCTTCAACAGCAACGCATGAAATTAGATCTTACTTCATCTCAAATATCATTGATATCGTTGATCAATATGGTTATGATGGTATTGATATTGATTGGGAATATCCCCAAACCGATCAGCAAAGATATAATCTAAACCTGTTTATCAGTGAACTCGATTCAACATTAAATAATCACAATCCTGATTTAATACTAAGTATGGCAGTACCAATATCGAATTGGGCTGGACAGTGGTATGACTTTTTTACGCTGAATCAGTACATTGATTTTTTCAATGCGATGACCTATGATATCCATGGAAGTTGGTCAAATGATGCAGGGCATAATTCACCATTGTATCCATCCCCACCAGGAGATATTGATGGTTCTGTTTCAACGGGGATAAACTATTTAGTTAATACAAGAGGTATTCCAAATAGCAAAATTAATATGGGAATCCCATTTTGGGGTAAAAAGTATACAACTTCTGAAATAAATGGTTTTTTTACAGGAAATGTAGTGGACATGCGATATTATGAAATTGTTGGTCTAATAAATAATGGATGGAGTTACAATTGGGATGAAGTAGCGAAATGTCCTTATCTTATAAAGGATGACCAGTCAAAAATTATCACCTATGATAACCCTTTATCAGTTCAGTATAAATGTCAGTTTGCTAATGAAATGAATTTAGGGGGATTAATGGTTTGGGCTTTAGGTTATGATGATCATTTATCAATAGAATCCTTGTCCCAATCTATAGACGATTCTTGGCTTTACCTTGACAAAAAATGGAAGGTTCCTACAAGCAATAACTACAATTTATCTGCTTACCCAAATCCATTTAATTCCTATACAATTATTAATTTTGATGTACCTAATAAACAATATTTTAGTGTAGACGTTTATGATATAAATGGCAGATTTAACGAAAATATTTTTAATGGTATAATTAATCAGGGTAGTCAAAACATAAAATGGAAAACAAAACAGAATAAATCTAATGGAGTTTACATTATTCAGCTAAGTACCTTAGAGAGAACAACTAGTAAAAAAGTTATCTTTTTAAAATGATCAATTTAATTGTAAAGTAAAAATGGTTGTCTCTGTTCTTTAAATTTTTCAATTCCTTGATTTAGAATTTTTTTGATTTGTTTTTCACTTATCTTACCATTTAGATAATCAAAAATATCCACATTACCCCATAGTTTTTTCATACTAGGTTCATTTATAATTAAGTCTAATGGATAAATTTCTTTTGCAAACATTATAGCTTTTAAAGCTGTCTTGATTGGTTGAAACGAATCTCTGTTTGTTATGTTTAGTATGATCCCGTTACAAAATGCGTCTAAATGTTTTGGGTTTTCTGATTTGCCTTTTATGCTAATGGGTTTAAAACTTTTGAATATTATTTTTGTACCGCTTATCTTTGAATTATTTAATATCTCTGAAAATTTTTCATCTATCCATGGAGCTCCTATTAAGCTGAAGGGATTATTTGTGCCTCTACCTTCACTCACATTGGTTGCTTCAAAAAGACACATTCCAGGATACATAATAGCTGTTTCTAAATCTGGTATATTGGGCGATGGCGGGATCCATCTTAGCTTGGTATCGTCAAAATACATTTTTCTGTTCCAATTATCCATTTTGACTATTATTAAATCTAAATTTTTACAATCAAGCCACTTTTTAGATTTAGCCATAAAGCTTAACTCTCCAACAGTCATACCATAACGAGTAGGTATGGGATAATAACCTACAAAAGACTTATAATTTGTATCTAAAATTGCTCCCTCAACTTTTAATCCTCCCAATGGATTTGGTCTATCAAGAACCATTAAAGGTATGTTTTTTTTTGCAGCCACTTCCATGGCCATCCCTAGAGTCGATATATATGTATAAAATCGAACACCAATATCTTGAATATCATAAATAATAATGTCAATTCCTTTTAACATTTCAATGGTGGGTTTCCGATTTTTTCCATACA
>CACLYL010000016.1 GCA_902611135.1 uncultured Fidelibacterota bacterium
GCGCGGCAGGCACCGATGGATCCAATTCTGCATCAGCAGGTTATGGCGCTAAGATGAGTGGAACTTTTAACTTAGTGGCAGGGGAAGAAATACAGATTTTAGTAGGGCAACTACCAGGAGGTGGAACCTATAATGGAGCGGGCGGTGGCGGAAGTTTTGTAACGAGGGCACCTCACAACACAAATGAGAGTATTTTATTAATCGCTGGTGGTGGCGGTGGATCAGTACAAGCAGGTATAAATTCAAATGCAAATGCTCTAATTGAAACTAGTGGAGGATCCAGCAATACAGGAGCATTAGGCGGTAGCGATGGATATGGTGCTCCCATTGCAGGTTATTCTGGAGCACAAAGTTGTGCAGGTCAGGGAGCAGGATTCTTTACTGATGGCGGTGTAACTGATTGCGGTAATATCAATGCAGATGAAGTAGCGAAATCGTATCTGAATGGTGGTCAGGGTGGTGAAGGTTCATGCGAGAATACACCTTGGGGTGGATTTGGTGGTGGCGGCGGAACTGGTTGTGGTGGTGCCGGTGGTGGAGGTGGTTATTCTGGCGGTGGTGGATCCTATGGAAGTGCTGGCTATTACGCTGGTGGAGGAGGATCTTTCAATTCTGGAACTGATCAGGAAAACTCATCTGGATTTAATGATGACAATGGTTTGGTAGTGATTACTCTTGAAGGTCCAGCTTGGATATCTGCTTCTGAGAATAGTGGTGCGGTAGTGCCAGGTGAAAGTACTACCATTGATCTAACTTTTGATGCGACAGCATCTGATGAAGGTATTTACTCTGCTCAAATAACACTTTCTCATAATGACCCTGATGTCAGTGCAATAAACATTCCTGTTGAAATGACAGTTGTGGATGATAATTATCCTGTTTTTAGTTCATCAGAAACTGCTGAAGCTGTTGAGGACGTTTTCTTTGTCTATCATGCCATTGCAGAGGATCCTGAAGGTCTTGAGGTTACCTATGAGTTCTTAAACTACCCTGATTGGCTCACTGCTGATGCAGATTCTATTTATGGCACCCCATTTGAGGGAACAGGTGATTTTTCATTTTCTGTAATTGCAAATGATGGGTATCTAACCAGTGAAATAACGGTCTTAGTAGATTTTGAATCAGTACCAGATGCACCAAACCCATTTAATATCATTTATCCAAGTCCTGGACTGGAGATAGCAACTTTGAATGTGGTTTTTGAATGGGAGGAAGCTATTGATCCGGATGAGGGTGATATTGTTAGTTATACGCTATTTTATGGCGAAACAATATCTAACCTGCAAATTATTGAATTAGATGATGCGTTAACCTATGCGCCTCAAGAAGAATTGATGGATAACACAACATACTATTGGAAAGTTGTCGCAACAGATCTATTGGGTTTAACGTCAGAGAGTAATGGAGGATATCAATCTTTCATGGTAAACACGGAGAATGATTTACCAGGTGACTTTACACTATTGTCACCTGAGAATGCATCCATGGTAACTGACTTAACCCCTATGATGATGTGGGAAGAGCCGCTAGATGCGGATGATGTAATGACATCGATCGGTGGAATCTTTGGCAACGGACCACGCAGTGGTGCAAATACACTTGCAACAAATACACCTGATGAGGTGGTGAGCTATGATGTTTACATTAGCACAGATGATCTCTTTACGGATGTAACGGCAATAACAGTTCAAACAAACAGCTACACGCCAGATACGGACTTAGCTGAAGATATGATGTACTACTGGAAAGTGGTTGCGACGGATGATGATGGAGGTCAAACGGAATCATCAATATCCTCTTTTTGGACCAATAGTGAGAACAGTGTTCCGACGGCAATTACACTGCTGACACCTGCTCTAGATGAAGTAACGAGTCTCACGCCAACCTTTAGCTGGACTGAGTCCAACGATGCTGATTTAAATGATGCGGTGAGTTATACGCTTTATTATGGATCAGAAGTTGAAGCTTTGATAGAAGTTGCAACGGGCAGTTTGCTTAGTCATACGCCAGACACGGACTTAATGGATAATACGGAATACTATTGGCAGGTAATGGCAACGGATTTATCCGGTGCGACTTATACAACGGATCTTCAATCTTTCATGGTAAACACGGAGAATGACAATCCTGAGCAGTTTACTTTAGTAAGTCCTGAAAACGATATGACCATATTCAATACATCTCCAATGCTTGTATGGTCTTTAACAACCGATTTAGATGGTGATAACATTAATTTTATTGTCTATTTAAATGGTGAAAATGTTGGGAGTACTGAGCATAACTATATGCATATGACCGATTTAACAATCGATATTCCATATGAATGGTATGTTGTAGCACTCGATGATAATGGAGGAGAATCAGAAACTGCACCATGGACTTTTACCATTTCATCTGCAGATGAAATTAATTATCCACCGGGACCATTTAGTTTACTTTCTCCAGCTCCAGAATCCTTAATAGAATCAACTTCTGTGAGTTTTGAGTGGGAAGAAAGTGTTGACGATGATCCAAATGGACAAGTAGTCTATCGATTAGAAATTCATACTGACTCTTCACAAATTACCTATGAGACAGATCAGCCAAGCTGGACGGTTGATAATATGACTGACAACACCACTTATGACTGGAATGTTTTTGCAATTGATAATTTTGGTTTAGAAACGGAAAATACTGCGGGTCCTCAGTTATTCACCATCAATGTTGAAAATGAAGCACCATCAGTTGTGTCTTTGATAATCCCCACTTTAAATAGTATTGAAACAGATCTCACTCCGTTATTTTATTGGTCTGAGTCAGTTGATCCAGACCCATTCGATCATTTGAGTTATCAGCTGTTTATTGATCAGGATTCGTTATTTGTTGATACTGAAATCGTTTCTATTGATTCAAATACATATCAATTGAATCAAGATCTCAATGATAATAGTGAATACTTTTGGAAAGTACATGCGATCGATATGACTGGGGAAATGTCTGCGACAGAATACTTTAATTTTTTCGCAGATGCTTTTCCCGAGCCTCCAAGCAACTTTTCAACTATATACCCAGAAAATAATGAAGCAGGTATCGGGACTGAAATTACCTTTTTATGGAATAGATCTAATGACCCAGATCCCCTAGATAGAATTCATTATCAAGTTATTTACGCTACAAATTGGGATGATAGTTCAACATACGTTTATAATGATGCAGTAGAGGATACCTTTCTAACGATTCAGCTAGAGGATAATAGTCAGTATTTTTGGAAGGTGTTAGCATATGACATCGATAATTTTAGTGTAGGCAGTAATGATGATCAATATTTATCATTTACGGTGGGAACACTTTTGATTGACTCAGAGCTTATTCCCATAAACTTTGCCTTGCATCAAAATTATCCGAACCCTTTTAACCCATCAACTCAAATCAAGTTTGATTTACCAAAAGATATAATGGTAAGCTTAACTATATTTGACCTTATGGGTAGAAAGATTAAGTCCTTAGTAAATAGTGCAAGACCTGCAGGTTTTCAATCTGTAAGTTGGGATGCCACCAATGACTTTGGAGAAAGGGTCTCTGCAGGTATTTATATATATACGATTCAGGCAGAAGATTATAGAGCAACGAGAAAAATGATCTTGCTAAAATAGACATGTTATTCAGATCATTGAAAATAGAAAAAAAAATTACCTTCTTCTTCCTTTCATTGACCTGCTTATGCTCCCAAACCATTAAAGAATATTCAGGCAACATTATTGGTTTGGATGCGGAAGTTTTTCAGAGAGACTGTCCCGATGGGGTCGATTCATGTTTGTATGTCTGTAGCAATGGAATTCAAAATCCCTGTCAGCCTGAAAATATTTACAGCATTGCTGTTGATACGCTGGGAGGCACCGAAAACTCTTTAGGATCTAGATTTCGAATCTATTTTCCTTGGGAGCATGAGGGGCTCAATGCAAACAAGTTCAGGGTAACTGCTAGTTGGCCTGCTTTAAGTCCTACTGCTGTATTTGCTTGGGGAGATTATGCTTATTTTGATGTCATAGGCAATGCAGCTTTACCGGGAACGGTTCAAGGCTCCATCTGGTATGGAAGTGACTGTCAGGACAGTTTGGGAAATATAGGCTCCGAGGATTGTGTAGAACTCGTTGGTCACTTTTGTTTTGCGCCTGGAGATACTTTGAATTGGCCTGAGTACATGGATCAAAGTATTGCGAATGATGTATGCAATGCCTGTTGGGTTTCATTTCCTGCCTGGAATAGTTATGATGATTATCCCTACTCCGATCCACTTTTAAGTCCGGATAATTGCGATGCATTTGATCATTGTCATATTGATCCTCCTGACTCAATAAATTGTGGGATTGGTTTTCTCGATGGAGAGGATACCTCGCTCGTTAAAATCGATGATTATCCCTTGCCAGTAAAATATGATTTTTTACGAGTGGCCCCAAATCCTTTTAACCCTGTAACGACTATTGAATACACTGTCATAAAAAAAGATAATGTTGTAATAAATATTTATTCAATAAGAGGAGATCTGTTAGATAGTTTTAAGATAAATCAAGCACCTGTTGGTAGTCATTTTGTAAATTGGAATGCGGAAACAATGCCCTCAGGTGTTTATTTTGTCCATGCAATGATTGGATTAGATGCATCGATAAAAAAGATCACCTTAATCAAATGATAAGGATGTAATGTTTATGAGAACCACTCAATTCAAAATTATATATTTATTATTTTTATTAAATCTAATCTTCAGTATAAATACCCCAAAGTCAGGAAAATTTCCTCAAGGATTTTGGGATAAAATGGACCGTCAGAATATTGGAGAAGAGTATGGGGATCCTGGTTGGGTTAGAAAAATCAACAATTGGAAAGAATCAAACAATCGCGATGCTCAGCTTGAATTTAGAATTCCGGTTCTACTTGGGAAATACAGTGATGTGAGTTCTACTTACTTTAACGCTGGTGATTATGAAACTCTTTTATTTGGGGATAATGCGACAGGAAGCATGAGAGAATATTACCATGAGATATCCTATGGAAACTTTTCAGTCGATGGAGAGGCAGGAGGTTGGTACAACTCAAGCTCTACAATGCAACAGGCCGTTGATAATACGCGGGAGTATGTATCAAACGTAGCATCATTGGCCGATGGAGATTTTGATTATGGACTTTATGATAATGATGGGCCTGATAATATTCCAAATTCAGGAGATGATGATGGTTATGTCGATGGTATAATTGTCGTTTATTCTGGTTGCGGAGCAGAATGGTCCCCAGGAAACGATAACTTATGGCCTCACGCGAGTAGCCTAAGTTCTTATGAATATGTTACAAACGATGTTTCTGCCAATGGAGGGAATATTATTGTAAGCTCATATGCTGTATGTCCTGAGCTTTCCGGCGGAGGTGATTGTAACACTTCGCTCATTAGGCCTATAGGTGTTTATGCTCACGAATTTGGTCACTTGATTGGGTTGCCTGATCTTTATGATAGAGATGACTCTGATGGCGATTCTGAAGGTTTAGGGGAGTGGTGTTTAATGGCATCCGGAAGCTGGTTAGGCGTTGGTGGTGATACCCCTAGCCATATGTCGGCATGGTGTAAAAGCCAGATGGGATGGCTTGATCCAACTGTTTTAAGTCAAAATACAATTGGAGTTGAAATTCATGAAATAGAGTCTCAACCTTTTGCTGTAAAGATATGGGAAGATAATTATGAACATAATCGGTATTTTTTAATTGAAAATCGTCAAGCAATCGGCTTTGATTCTGAGATTAATGGTACAGGATTAATGATCTATCATATTGATGAAAGTCGTGGCTATGGGTCGAGTTTTTCTAGCGGTGGCCCAGTAAATGATGATGCCAATCATAAAATGGTTGATCTTGAAGAAGCTGATGGTGCAAATAATTTAGATAATAATGAAAATCGTGGAGACTCAGGTGATCCATTTCCTGGATTTTCATTTAATACTGATTTTAATAATTTTACGATCCCAAGCTCAGATGATTATGATGGAGAGCCAACCTGGATTGCTGTAAATAATATCAGTGAAAGTGATACGATTATGACAGCTGATATAGCGGTTAGACCAACATCAGGCTATGCTATAGTTTATGATGATGGAGGCATAAGTGGTTACTCATACGGATATTCTGATCCAAACCCAACTTACGCAGGAGTAGTTTTTACCCCTACTATATCAGGAAACCTAGAACAGGTTGATTTTGGAACACCGTTTAGTAATCTTACCTATGAGCTGATTATTTATGAATCTTTCAATGGTTCCAATCCAGAAAATATATTAGGTACTTATACTGGCTATATTTCTGAATCTGGTTGGCATAGTGTTGATGTGGATCCAATTGAGGTAATCGAGGGCGTTGATTTCTTTGTAGCAATTGTTTTTGAAGGGAGTACCTATGCATCTTTTGATTACTCTATGATTAACACAGGTCGCTCCTATTTATCCCCTGACGGTACGAACTACTATGATGATATTTCCTATTATGGAAATTTGAACATCCGCTCTATGATTAATTATGGAGGACTAAATACGGATAACTCACCGATAGTATTAAAAAAATATAAACTATATTCAGCATTTCCCAATCCCTTTAATCCCGCCACGAAAATTCAATATTCATTGCCAATAAGAGGGAAGGTAGATTTGGGTATCTTTGATCTCCAGGGACGATTGGTAAATAACCTAGTCAGCTCAATCCAAGATCCGGGTTTAAAAACAGTTGAGTGGAATGGAAAAGATGATCTTGGTAACAGCATTTCATCTGGGGTGTACTTTTATAAAATTGAATCAAACAATTATGTAGATAGCAAAAAAGTGATCTACATCAAATAATTACATTCTCAAATCAAAAATAAATAGCTTTAAAATTTTAATGTAAATACCCTTTTATAGGTCTGTACGAGTTTTTTTTAATTAAAATCCCAAAAATTTTTAAAATTTTAAAATATCTAAGGAGTATTAGAATGTCTAATCTCAAAAATTATCTTATATTATTTTTTATATCCATCTCATAGTCTGCAACTATCACGGTTCCGAACGATCATAGCACGATTCAACAAGCAATTGATGCTTCTGTAGACGGCGACGTTATTAATGTTTTGTCTGGAACCTATTATGAAAATATTAACTATAGTGGTAAAAACATTGAGATCGTTGGTGAAAGTCAAGAAACGACCATTATTGATGGTTCTCAAGGTTTAGGAATTACAGGATTCCTCAACAGTGGGTTTGAGCAAGGAATGCAAACATGGGATATGTACCCGAATTGAAACTTCCATGAAATAGCACAAACTGGAGATGAGATTTATAATAGTGAGCAACTCTTTGAGGCATTTGAGGGTAAGCACTCTGCAAAAATTTGGGGATTATATGAGGGCGATAATACTGAAAATAATTCATTTAAGACATTCTATGATAGTGAACTTCCTCCTGGCACTGAGATAAATATTTCTGCATGGTTTTTAACGCACATTGATGACAGTTTTTTAGATGGATCAAATAATGTAAAGCTATTCATAAAGTATTTTGATAATGATTGAAATTTTTATGGAATGGACGACAGTCAGATAGATGCGGAAAATGGATTAATTGTAAATACTTGGGATCAATGGAATATCCCTGGCATCGTCCCAGAGGGTGCAACTACTGTACAAATTGGTGCTCTTTATCACTAAATAAGTCAGAATGATCATGGATCAATATACATAGATGAATTTGAAATGTCAGCAAGCATCCACCTTAATTATGGTACAATTGGAAATGTGGTTACATTTGGGTTTGGAGAAAATCAGGATGCCTCATTAGAAAATTTTATAATAACCAACGGTCATGCATCAGGCAGATGGCCCGAAAATCAAGGTGGCGGAATTGTGATGTACAATGGTTCAAGTCCAACCTTAAGGAATCTAAATATCATTAACAATTTTGCTAATTCTCATGGGGGCGGAATAAGTGTCCAAGATGATTGTGCACCATTAATTTCATTTTGCACAATTAAAAATAACACAGCTAATAATGAAGGCGGTGGCGCTTTCTTTTTTAATAATAGCCACGCTACTTTAAGCAATATCAATATTCTGAATAATATTGCAAGTAGAGGAGGTAGCGCTAGATACTCTCATTTTTGGCGAGTTTTTAAATGGGTATTTGATTGAAATGAATGAAACCGAACCTGTTCAAATTCTATTTGCAGCCCGGGTAATCAACCAAATATAGAAACTAGAACCATAACCAATTTAACCCTTGAGGTTTTAGAGGGTTTTTATGGTGAATAGAGTGTGACCTTATCTGATTTGAGAGTGAATGAAAATGAGGAACTTGAAGTTGGTGCAGAGATAACGGTGAATTATGTACTCGGCATCTCTAGAGCGGGCGTTCCTGAGGTGTTTGCTATGCATCAGAATTATCCAAATCCATTCAATCCTGTTACCAGGATTAACTATGATTTACCAAATGATGATCAGGTAAAGATTACGATTTATGACATTATGGGCCGTCAGGTTACCACTTTGATACACCAGTATCAAACAGCAGGGTATAAGTCAGTTCGATGGGATGCAACCAATCACTTAGGTGAATCAGTATCAGCTGGGTTATACATGTATGTAATTGAAGCAGGAGCGTTTAGAGAATCAAGAAAAATGGTTCTATTAAAATAACTTTTATTTAGCAAATACGATTAAAAAGCCTCTATCTAGAGGCTTTTTAATTTCTATTTGGATCTAACTATTTCTCATTAACTTTTTTTAATGAAAAAAAAGCATTTTATCACTCTTTTGTCCTTCCTTTTAAGTTTATCATTTTCTCAAACCAAACCTATTCAAGGTTTGATTAAAGGGGAAAATGATTCTACCCTTTCATCAGTAAAAATCATTTCGATCCCATCGAATACGAAAATTAATGCAAATAAAGAGGGTGAATTTCGTTTTTCAATGCCTGTTAGAGATAGGAGTTTGATCATCAGTCATAAAAATCATGATACTGATACATTAGATGCAATTCTTTTTGAAAATCACACTAAACACAATTTAACTAAAACTGTTTTTAAAATTATTACGACAGACTCACTTTATTTAAAATCTCTTTTCAGAGAAACCTTATCAATGGAAGAGGCGAATCCAAATATAATTATGCTAAGCAAAACAGATGAAAACTATAAAAGGTTTATTACACCAAATTATTCTCTCTCTAATTTAACTTTATATAATTTATCTGGCTCAGTTTATGGTGAAAATCAAAATTATTTTCGAGGAATATTAGCTACTGACATTGATATATATTTGGATAGAGTAAAGATAAATAATTTTGGAAATAAAATTTCTTATATTGACTATTTTTCAATAGATGAAATAAATGAGGTAGGTCTTACATCATTAGGCTATTATAATTCAAAAGTCACATTTGGATCTTTAAACTTTAATCCGAGAATTAAAAAAGAATACAATTTAGAATATAGACACCAGTTAATTAATAACAGCTATAATAATAATAGTATATTTTACTCCTTTGGATCTAAGTATGCCAGGATAAGTGGAACTTATGATAAAAAGAATTCAATAAACAATTACAGCCCAAAAAATATTGGAAGTACTTCACTGTTAAATGAAAAGCAATCCTTAAATATTGAATTTAAAGCTAATAACTACTTTCATTTAAGATTATTAGGATATCAAAGTAATTCCTCTTTTTATAATACCTTATACAATGATAAAAGTAATACTAGGTCAGAAAATTTGATTGTCAAGGCCATCAATAAATCAAAGACCAACAATGATTTTATAAACCTTTACAGCATTTACCAAAACGAAATCTCAAAAGAGAGTCTTGATCAACTAAGTTTTGAAAGTAAAAAGGACAATATTGGTTTGGGGTTTGAAATTGAAAAAGGATTTCAGGAAGCAGTATTTGCATTTAATGCAAGATCAAATTATGTTTTTTCAATTTGGGATTCAGATGATATTAACATTTCTGCAACGAGATCTATCAGCAACTTTTCTGGATCATTTATTTTAGAAAGGGAGAATTCCTCAAAAAGATTTCAGCTTAAAAGTATAAGTCTTGTTATAAATCGAGAGCATGTTAAAGACAAACCGGATTCAATGAATAATTCATTTGATTACATAAAAAATAATAACTGGCTCAATGTAAATTCCTCATTTAGAATTGAGTTTCTAAATAAAGTGGTTGGTGAGCAAATTACATGGTATTATTCTAATGGAAAATCTTACAAAAACCCGTTCATCAATGATTTTATAATAAATCAAACTATTTCAGATTTAGCATCTTCATTACCTATTTCTCAGCAGCAAAAATCATTTTTTGAATTTGGATTTAAAAACCTTAATAAAGATATTTTTAACTTTTTCGAGACTCAATTTTCTTTGAAGTTTTTTCAATATCTTATCCAAGATAAAATTAAAAATGTTTATATAATTGGTTCACCTATTTATGTACCGATAAATGTGGGAGATGTTTATATAAATGGATTTGATTTTGAATCTAAAATTCAATCAAAATCAAAGTTGTATTTTTTAAAGACATATTTTTCTAAGTACAGAAAGTCAGATATTAGAGCTTTTCAATTCCAACCAGATTGGATCTTTAAAAATAAATTTTCCTTTCCATTTAAAAGGTATAATGTTGGTTTGATTCATAGACTAGAATCTGGAATTCAGTTAACAACTATGAAAAGAAGTGGAGTCTTTTATTATGATCAATTCCAAGTAAATAATAGTGTAGACTGTTTTATTTCTAGGTTGATAGAGTATAAATATTTTAATTATGCCATTGAATTATCATTTAGAAATATTCTAAAAGACAATGTTTATATTGAGCAATTTCCAATATACGAAGCAAAATATCTTTTAAGCTTTAAATTAGATTTATTTTAATAAATTTTTTAAAATTAATTATTAGCTATATAATAACGGTCCTAATTTAATGGGTCTAATTTTTTAAATTTTTGGAGAATACGTTATATGTCACAACTTGTAAATGAATTTACTGATTCTAATTTTGAAAATGATGTTACTAATTCTGATATCCCTGTTTTGGTTGATTTCTGGGCTACTTGGTGCGGGCCATGTAAGGCAATTGCCCCTATTATTGAAGAAATAGCAGAAGATTATAAGGGTAAAGTAAAGGTTGGTAAAGTTGATGTTGATCAAAACCAGAACTCTGCTATGAAATTTGGAGTTAGGAGTATTCCTACGCTTTTAATTTTGAAAAACGGTGAAGTAGTTAACCAAATTGTAGGGTCAGTTCCTAAGAGTGAAATTTCTGAAAAACTAGACACTATCATTTAAATTAATAAAAGATAAAAAATGAAAAGGAAATTGATCATTATTGGATCAGGTCCAGCTGGTTTAACAGCTGCTATTTATGCTGCTAGGGCTAATCTAAAACCACTTATTTTTGAGGGCTCTCAACCTGGAGGTCAGTTGACAATAACTACTGATGTAGAGAATTACCCTGGGTTTGATAAAGGAATAATGGGTCCCGAAATGATGGATATTTTTCGTAAACAAGCAAAAAGGTTTGGCGCGGAGTGCTTATTCGATACTGTTACTAAAGTTGATTTCTCTACCAAACCATTTCTAGTAGAATCAAATCAAAATAAATACTATGCAGATTCTGTAATTATTTCGACAGGTGCATCTGCTCGCTTATTAGGTTTAAAGTCTGAAGAGGAGCTGATGGGGCATGGTGTATCTGCATGTGCTACCTGTGATGGTTTTTTTTTCAAAGACAAAAAGGTGGTTGTTATAGGTGGTGGAGATTCAGCCATGGAGGAGGCAAATTTTCTTACTAAATTTGCAAGTGAGGTAGTTTTGATTCACAGAAGATCTGAATTTCGTGCATCTAAAATTATGGTGGAAAGAACATTATCAAATCCTAAAGTAAATGTAATTTACAATGCTATTGTCACCGATATATTTGGAAGTAAAGATGAGGGCGTTGGTTCCATTGAGATAAATGATGTAATTAGTGGCTCTAGAAAGATTATAAAATGCGATGGTATTTTTATGGCTATAGGGCATACACCTAATACTCAATTGTTCAAAGATTGTGTTAATCTTGATGAATCAGGCTATATTATTACAAAACCTGATTCAACCTACACTAATATTGAAGGTGTTTTTGCATGCGGAGATGTTCAGGATCACGTATACAGACAGGCTGTAACTGCTGCTGGTTCAGGTTGCATGGCAGCTATTGATGCTGAAAGATGGTTAGATCGTTGACCTAAATTACTTTTTCATTTTTAACTTTTTCGAAAAAACATTTGGAAGAGAAAAAATGACACAAAAAAAACGTTTATTATTTAAGCTAAGCGCAGTTATAAAATCGTTTGGGAAAAATACTGCACTTGTAATCAATAAATTACAAATTCATCCTGGCACAATCTATGGGGTAGTTGGTAGCGTCGGTTCAGGAAAAACTACTCTACTTGATATCCTTTCTGGTTTAGAAACAGAGAATTCAGGAGATGTCCTTTATGAGGATAAAACTCATAAGAAAAATTGGTTTGGGACACTGATACAAAACAAAGAAATCTTTTATCAAAAATATTTTCCGGATACAAAGTCTTTAAATGATATTATTGATTTAAAATTTAAAAGAAAGAAAAATATCATAAAGAACCGTTATTTTAAGGAGTTTACAACCATTAAACTATTGAAAAGAAAGATGGCTGACCTATCCGATGCTGAAAAAAATTGGTTTGGGATGGTTATGTCTTTTGAAACGGATCCAAGGGTTTTATTGATTGATGATTATGGTATTCATTTTTGTAATAATTTAGAGACAGATTTTAGAAGTCAAATATTAAAGATGAATCGTAATTTAGGAACTACTGTGATTTTAACAGCACCAACTGATAATTTATTGAAAAACTTTGTATCTGTTTTAATTTACTTGGATAAAGGTAAGATTTCTAAAATAAGATCTGGTTTCCAGAAAAAAACATTCAGGAAATTCAGAAAAAACAGAAAGAAATCTAATAAAAATAATCATTAAAAAATTTCTTATATTCATACATAAAAGTAGTCGTAAATGTAATTCTAATAGGTGACTGTTAATTTGAAAATAGAAATCAAAAGTATTTTTAAACAATTTAAAAAGAAGCATTTTCTTGTCATCGGTGACATTATGTTAGATAAATATATCATAGGAAATGTTGATAGAATCTCGCCTGAAGCACCTGTACCAATCGTTCGAATTACCAATAAATTTTGGCGGGTTGGAGGTGCAGCAAATGTAGCAAAAAATATTACTTCTTTAGGTGCGAAAGCAACACTAATTGGTGTTATAGGTGATGATGTTTCAGGCAGGGAATTAATTGGTACTATTGGAAAGAGCAAATCTATTTATCCAAAAGTGATAATCGATAAGAAACGAAAAACAACGGTAAAGTGCAGAGTTTTAAGTCAAGATCAGCAGCTATTAAGATATGATGAGGAAGATAAAGTTAATTTATCTGATAAAATTTTAGAGAAAATAAAAAAAGAAATAGAAAACATTAATCATACAATAGATGGTATAATAATACAGGATTATGGGAAGGGTCTAATTTCCGAAAATTTATTATTTTGGATTAAACAATTTTCTTTAAAAAAACTTATACCTATCTATGTAGATCCAAAGAAAGATTTATATAAAAGTTATTCAAAATCGAGATTTTTTAAACCAAATAAAAATGAATTTAATCATTTTGCAAGTAAAGATCTTGACTTTAAATCTAGGGTAATAGAATTTGCCATAAAAAATGATTTTCAAATCCTTTTAGTCACACTTGGGAAGAAAGGGATGAGTTTATTTTTTGATAATCAGTTTTTAAATTTTCCTGCAAAAGTTAAGCGAGTACATGATGTTTCAGGTGCTGGAGATACAGTTATTTCTGTATTTGCTTTGTTTGATTCTGTAGGTCTATCACCAAAAACATCAGCATTGTTTTCGAATATTGCAGCAAGTTTGGTTTGTGAAGAGGTGGGGGTAATACCTGTTAGGAAATCTTCATTAGAGAAAAAAATTAAGGAACTTTCATAAGACTACCCTCCAATATGAGATTTTACTACCTTATTTTTATCTTTCTTTTTCAAATTAAAACCATAATTTTTTCTCAACCTGATTCAAGGTTTAGGGCATTTGACTGGACTTTAATAAAGGATTCTGGTGCCATAAATTCAATTACAGAAGGCTATAGTAATATTTATATTGGAACTTCTTTGGGAGGTGTTAAAAGGTTTAATAAGTATTCATATTCATTTAACCCTCCAATTACCACTGCTCAAGGTCTAAAAGAAAATAATATTAACGCTGTACACTTTGATAAACAAAAAGGAATTCTTTGGATAGCATCAAAAAACTTTTTGCATTACTCTTACTCCAGAGAGGGCAATTGGTACGTTATAAAACTCTCTGATCTTAATGTGTTCTATAACGATAAAATTGAAAAAATTGGCTCAACAAATGGATATATATGGCTCGCGGCTCGTAGCTCATATTTTAAACTCGACAATACTTCAGGTACATTTATAGGTGTTTTCCCGGTTCCAGATGAACTGAATATCTCCTGGAGTAGTGGTCGATATATTGAGGATACGAAAAGCTCGAGTATTCTAATGAACTATTCTTTGATGGATGGATACGTATATAATGGTGGTGAATTGATAGACAATTTAGGAAAAAGAGTTCAAATACAATCTTTATTTTATGGTGAACATGAAAATATCTATTTTGGAACCGATGACGGTACATTTTTTAATGCAACTAAAACCATGCAAATGTTTTCTAGCTTCAAACCAGATATTGAAAATACAGACATTTCATCAATTTACATTGACGATGATGAAATTTGGGTTGGTAGTCTTGACTACATAAATTCAAAGGGTATAAGTAACTTAAATGTGAAAACTGGCTTTTCAAGAACCTATAATTTTGAACAGACGATAAACATGACTCCCACTCCAATATATTCTATTTTTAAGTATAAAAATGAAGTATGGTTTGGAGGAGAGGATATATTACTCTTTCATGATGTTGACAAAGATTATTGGAGAACTTTTTCTGAAGAAAGTATCGGATATGTCGAAAAAATATCTGACTTGTATGCAGATTCAAATTATGTTTGGATTTCATCAGGCTCCGGACTTAGCTGTTTAGATCGTTTAAAAAAAGAAAAAATAAACTTTGGTGTAGAAGATTTATTTTCTCAGGTTAACATCAACGATATGGAGAATGTTGATGATAAATTATGGGTGGGAACTAATGGTGGTCTTTATGTCATTTCTTTGAGTGATCCTAGCATATTTAATGCTAATGACTTTGGAAGAAAAAATTTTAATGAGAGGATTGAAGATGTTTCTGTTTTAAAATATTTTGAAGGCAAAATATATATTGTCTGTCAAATAGGTATATGTGTTTATGATTATAATGAAGAAACCTGGGATTTATTGTGCCCATCTGGAATATATAATCATGAATATATTTCCTCATTAGCAATTAATAAAAAATATATATTTCTTGGAACAAACTCTGGCTTATTGAGGTTAGAGAAGAGAACAGGTATTTCTAGAAAATATGATTATGAATTTCTTAAAAGGATTAATGATTTGGCTATTAGTGATAACTTATTGTACATTGGAACCTCTGATGGTCTAGTTAAATTTAAATGGAGAAGAGACGTATGATGAGATTAATTATTTCGTTACTGCTAGCAAAGATATTTATTTTTTCTCAGAGTAAATTTGATAAAAAAAATAATTTCTCTAATTTAGATAAATTTTCTCTTTTCCCAGTTTATGAAGTCGTAGATCCAGAATCATTAAAAGTGGTTTGTTATGCTGAGATTCCTTTCAACTCGATTCAGTTTGTTAAACAAAATAATAATTTTGTTGGTATTTATCAAATTTCTTTAGGTATAAAAAATTTAGATGGTATCAATCTGAACCATAGCATAAAAACAGATACTATCAATATATCAGACTATAATGATACTAAATCATATATTAAGAATAGAAAACACTTCCTAAAACATAAGGTAGCTAAAGGCAAAAGATATATAGCTTATGCAGAATTATTAGATTTGGAAACTAGGAAGAAAGGATATAAAGAAAAGGAATTGGATTTCAAAAAAATTGATAAAAAATTTAAAATTGTAAATGCTAATTGGTTTCTAAATCTACCTGGAGAATGGGGTTTTGGGCCTGGTTTAATTCCAAATAAAGGATTCAAGGTAAATCAAATTGGCGAAAATGTTACGCTTGGTGTAAGTGCATATCTAATGCGAGAGAAGAAATACCAGATGAAAATTTATAAATTGATAGATAAAAAGGACTCATTGGTAACTAGTGTCAATGGTAATTCCTCCCTAGGTTATCTAAATGAATATATTATTCTGAAAAAAAACTATTTTAGTGATATAAACAACAAATTTAAGATCGAGTTATTACAGGAAAATAAAATTGATAAATATTTTATTACATTTTCAACCTCCAAATATATGAATCCGTCTTTTATCAAGAATCAAGAATTAGCATTAGAGCAGATGAGAAGATACCTTCTAAATAACGAGGAACGCTCTTTATTAAAAAAAGCTTCCAAAAAAGAAAAAGAGGCTTTATTCGCAAAATTTTGGAAAGATAGAGATCCAACTATTGAAACAAGTTCAAATGAGTTAATGGATGAGTTTTTCTTTAGAATCAATTATGCGAATGAGAATTTTGATAGTTGGCAATCTGGATGGGAGACGGACAGGGGAAAAATTTACATATTATTTGGTCCACCAGATAACATATACAGATCTCAGTCATTTAACACTATGAGAACTATTCATAGATGGGACTACTTAAAGATTAAAAAACAATTTATTTTTGTTGATGAGAATGGTTTTGGGGATTTTAAACTCAATTCGCCTACCTTTGGGTCAAATTTTTGAAATATAAGAAAAGACAAATAAAGTTAACAGTTTTAATGTAAATCTAATTACATTTGTCACATAAAATATCGATAATTATAAATATTACATGATGCCTTTTAAATTCCCCAATTTTATAAACTGGATTTCTGGAGACATTGCAATAGATTTAGGCACCGCGAACACTCTAATATGGCTAAAAGGTAGAGGGGTAGTGATCAATGAACCGTCTATAGTAACAAGGAATGTTCATGATGATACAATTGTAGCAGTTGGTGAGGAGGCAAAAGCAATGCTTGGCAGAACCCATCGTGAATTAGAAACAATTCGACCTCTCCAGGATGGTGTAATTGCTGATTTTAAAATGACTGATGGGATGATTCAAGGGTTTATAAGAAAAATAAATTTGAATCGACTCGCTAGACCAAGAATGGTTATATGTGTTCCATCCGGTGTCACAGAAGTAGAGAGAAGTGCGGTGAAAGATTCAGGGGAAAGAGCAAACGCCAGAGAAGTATATCTAATAGAAGAACCTGTAGCTGCTGCTATAGGTATTGGTTTAGATATAAGTCAGCCTATTGGTAATATTATAGTTGACATTGGAGGTGGCACCACCGAAATAGCCGTGATATCTCTTAATGGTGTAGTAAACAAGGAAACTATTAGAATCGCCGGTGATGAAATGGATGATGCTGTACTACAATGGTTTCGTAATGAGCATAAATTGGAGATTGGTCTTGGAATGAGTGAGAGTATAAAAAAATCTGTCGGCTCTGCGATGAAAATGAATAGTTCAAATATCGCTGTAAAAGGAAGAGATTTAGTATCCGGTATACCAAAGACAATTGAAGTTTCGTCCGATGAAATAAGACAGGCTCTCAAAGATCCAGTTAACCAAATTGTTGAAGCAGTAAAAAGGTGTCTTGAACAAACTCCGCCTGAATTAGCTGCAGATATTTTGGAGAGAGGAATTATTTTAGCTGGTGGTGGTAGTTTACTTCTTGGCATAGATCAAATTATTCGCGAAAAAACAAATGTGCCAGTTAATGTATCTGAAGATCCATTATTATCTGTCGTAAAAGGAACTGGCATGGTTTTAGAAAATTTAAAAAAATACGAAGCTGTATTATTATAAAAGTTTATGCGGGGTATATATTCTGCTTTTATTAAAAATAAAGATCACTTTTTAATATTCTTTTCAGTTTTTATTTCAGTAACCTTACTCCTCTCAACAGAAGATCCTCGCATGCGGTTTATTAGAGCAAAAGCTGCAGATTTTACCGCTTTCATCTCATCTCCATTCAACTGGATAGATTTTCTTAAGGATGTTGAAGAGCAAAATAGAGTATTACGTGAAAAAAACCTTTTTTTATCTCTACAAGTAGAATCTATGTACAATCTAAAAAATGAAAATGACGAGTTAAAAAAAATGTTGGATTTCAAAAATGATACCAAATTTAGAGTTAAGTCTGCAAAAGTTATTAATAAAGGAATACAGCCTAATTTAGCATCTGTATTAATAAATATTGGTGTTATGGATAGTGTCTTAAAAAATCAACCGGTGTTGACGCCTTATGGAGTTATAGGTAAAATTGTCGAGTTAAGTAATTCCAATTCTATCGTACAACTAATAAGTGATAATAATTTCCGAATAAGTGTCCGCATTATGCCTAGTGGCGCCACTGGAATTTTAAGATGGTTAAATAGTGGATTAGCGCAGATTAGAGAAGTTCAAAAAAATGTTCAAATAAATATTGGTGATAAAGTTATCACATCAGGCTACAGTGACATATATCCTGCTGGTCTACCCGTTGGAGAAGTCGCAGGTGTCTATGATGATAGAAGTAGTTATCAAAAAACTATAAATGTTACTTTACCAAATGATCTTAGCTCTTTTCAAAATGTATTTGTTATTATTGGAACTGAAAATGAAAATTAATAATTTGTTTTTTCAGTTTTTGTGTATTTGGTTATCGGAAATTTTATTTTTAGATCTTCTCTCTATTAATAATATCAGGCCTGATTTTTTAGTAATTCTTGTTCTTTATTGGTCAATTAAATTTGGAAGAACTATTGGAATTATTTTGGGATTTATTATAGGAATGGTTGTAGATTTTACTGGGACCGCTTCATTTTTTGGACTATCTCCTCTAATATTTTCAATAACTGGTTATCTAAGTGGTAATTTGAAAGGGCTATATAATAAGGTTAATCCTGTTTTTTATACATTATTGTGGATTTTGATTATTTTTATACAAGCATTCATTTTTAGTTTAATTCATAACCAAAATTTAATAGTATCTGACTTGAGCTTATTTTTTAAAAGGTTCTTTGGAATTGGGTCATATACTCTAATGTTCATAATTTTAATTCAGTTATTGTACCCTCTTCACAAAATTAAAGAATGCTAAAAGCAGATAATATTGTATCGTTAAGACAGTATTATGCTGTCATCCTAATTGTTTGGTTTTGTATTCTTGTTTTGATTGCAAGATACTTTCAAATCCAGATAATTAGCTTTGATACTTATAAAAAAAAAGCAAATACCAATCGGATTAGAAAAATAACAACCAACGCGCCGCGAGGACTAATTTTAGACAGAAATGGTGAAATTCTTGTAGATAATAATCCGACATATGTACTAATCGCCATTCCTGGAGAGTTATCACAAAAAGGAGAAAAATTTGGACTTATATCAAATATAATTGGACTAGACTCGAATATGGTATCTAAGAATTACAAAAAGTATTATCGAGGAAAGTTCATTCCCACTCGTTTAGCAAAAGACCTAACTTTTGAACAGGTCTCCAAATTAGAAGAAAATAAGTTTGATCTTAAAGGTATTTATTATCAACAATTTCCAGAAAGATATTTTCCATCAAAGATTAGAGCTTCTCATGTACTAGGCTATGTTAAAGAAGTTGATAAAGAAATAAGAAAATCACTCTTTTCGAGAGAGGAATATGAATTGGGAGATATGGTTGGCTGGAATGGACTAGAAAAGAAATACGAAAAATACCTAAAAGGCTCAAGAGGTGTTTATTTTTATCAGTTTGACGCGTACGGAAGAGAAATGGGTAAGGTTACAGATTTAAAACCTCAACCAGCAGACCCAGGCCAAAACATAATTACAACACTCGATTTAAATATTCAACATGATGTTGAAAATTTAATGAAAAATAAAAAAGGTGTAATTCTTGTAGGTATTTCAAAATCTGGAGAAATTTTAGCAGCAGTTAGCTCGCCTGATTTTAGACCTGATCTTTTTACTGGAAGAATGTCAGAAAATGAATGGAAAAATGTACTTTTTCATCCTGAGAAACCGCTTATAAATAGATTCAATCAAGGTTTGTACCCTCCGGGTTCAATTGTGAAGATGATTACTCAATCTAGGCTACTTCAGAATCAAAATTTTAACCCAGATGAAGTTTATAAATGTGAGGGAAATTATCAGTTTGGTGATAGGCTCTTTGGTTGTTGGAGAGAGAAAGGTCACGGAGATATGAATTTAAGCTCTGCGATCATAAATTCATGCGATATTTATTTTTATAAGACAATAAATTATTATGATTTGGATATGTTGTCTGAATCCTTTAAAATGTTTGGTTTTGGTAAAATAACAAACGTCGACATATTGAATGAGTCCAGTGGTATAGTACCCTCATCTCGTTTCATGAATCAGCGCTATGGTAATTTTGGTTGGAGTAAAGGTGCGATATTAAATATCTGTATCGGTCAAGGTGAAATATTAGTCACCCCAATTCAGGTTTTGAACTTCACTAATCTTTTGGCAACTAATGGTTCTGCTGGAACTCCTCATTTTGTAATGGTCGATAACCTCCCCCAAAATGTTGAGCCAAAGCTTAACTTGGAAGTATGGAGCCAAATAAAACAGGATATGGAAAATGTAATTATACATGAAAATGGAACAGGAAAAATTGCAAATCCTTATTTAAAAAATGCTAGAGTTTTTGGAAAAACAGGGACTGCGGAGAACCCTCATGGCAAAGATCATGCTTGGTTCATTGGCTGGATTAGTTTTAAGCGCGAACTTTACTCAGTTGTGGTATTAATGGAGAATGCGGGGTCAGGAGGAACGAAAGCTGCTCCAATAGCCCAACAAGTTTTTAAGAGCATATATAAACATACCATTAAACAGGAAAAGTTGTGATAAAAAAAAGTAATCTTGATTTTAAAGAATTAAACCTTAGCTTGTATTTTTTAGCTTTCTTTTTAGTTTTTATCGGTTTAACAGCACTGAATAGCATTTCTCAACAATATGATGAAAAATTTTTATCAAGCCCTTTTATTAAGCAGATACTACTATTAATTCCATCATTTATATTTTCAATATTGGTCTTGGGTATACCAAAAAGCCAAATTCATAAATATGTATACCATCTTTATTTTATTGGGATTATTTTGGTGATTCTACCGTTTTTATTTGAAAAGCACGCCGGAACTCATCGTTGGTTGCAAATTGGTTTACCATTTATGATACAGCCTAGTGAATTTGCAAAATTGTTTACAATTTTGGCACTAGCTAGATATCTCTCTGACCATAATCTCCAAATGAAAAAATTTAAATCCATTATTTTTCCGATTATAATTGCTATAATTCCTACTGGCGTTGTTATGAATCAACCAGATCTTGGTACATCAATAGTCATATTGGCTCCTGTTATTCCAATGCTTTATTGGTCAGGGGCCAATTCATTTTATCTCTTTTTAATTATTGCCCCTTTTTTAAGTATGCTAACGGTTTTTCATAATGTAGCTTTTTCTATATGGGCTCTCATACTAGCAATAACTATAATTTTATCAAGGACAACTCTCATTTATTCGATTCTTCTTTTTTTTAGTAATATTTTTCTCGGTCTTTTATCTCCAGTTTTGTGGGGTTTGCTTTCAAAATATCAGCAAAATAGGATTATTACCTTTTTCAACCCTGAGAAGGATCCATTAGGAGCAGCCTACCATATCATACAAAGTAAAACTGCAATAGGTTCAGGAGGATTATTTGGTAAAGGATGGGGAGAGGGTACTCAAACTCATCTAAAATTCTTGCCTGTTCAAGAATCTGATTTTATATTATCTGTCCTATCTGAAGAACTTGGTTTTATATGCATACTTTTACTTTTACTAATTGTTGGTGTTTTAATTCACTCCATAATAAGGAATTCTTTTCTATCTAAAGATAGGTTTTCAAGTTTAGTATTAATTGGTATTGCTACAATTTTTTTGTCACATGTATTTGTTAATACCGCTATGACTGTAGGTTTAATTCCCGTTAAAGGTTTGCCTTTCCCCTTTGTTTCTGCAGGAGGATCATTTTTGTTTACGAGCTTTTTGATGTTAGGTTTAGCAATTAACTTAAGTTCTAATTACTCTGAATAATTATTTTATTTGAAGGTTCAACATTAAAAAGTAAATTTATCTATGTCTAATACACTATTAGCTTTTAAATGAAGTCACTTTTACAGTTTCTAAACTACCTAATAATAACTGTCATAGTCTTTTCATATGGAAACGCACAAGACTCCAATAAAAAAGAACTAAGAAGGCTGAATGCTAAAATTGATAGAGTTCGAGTCCAAGTAGATTCATTACAACTTGATAATCAAATTTTATTACCTGAACTGATGGCTGCTTTCAAACAGTCAGTTAAAAGTAAGGCTCAACAAGATTCTGTAACTTTATTAGTTTTGAAAAAAATAAATAACTTAGATAACCGGATTTCTAAAATTGAATCCAAATCTGATTCAAGAGATAGTACGAATCTTGAAATTTTAAATAAGCTCATGTTAATTGAAAATAAAGTTGTTACTCTTAATAAGGGGTACACCGAAATGTATAAACTATCCTCAACAGATAAAAATATCACCGAAAATAAAAAATTTAGTAATGCACAATATACAAAAATATATACTGAAAGCTTAGGCTCATTACAAAATAATGAATACCAAAATGCAATTAGTGGTTTTAAAAGTTTAGTTAAGGAGGATCACACGCATGACTTGGCTGATAATGCTCAATATTGGTTGGCCGAATGCTACTATTCTCAAAAAGATTACAAGCGAGCAATTATTGAATTTGAAAAAGTATTTACTTTTGTCAATACTAATAAAAATGATGATGCACAATATAAAATTGCACTTGCTCACCAGAGTATTGGCAGTATCGAAAAAGCTCGTGCAGAATTTCAGCGCCTCATTGAGTACTTTCCTGGAAGTGAATTTTATCAGCAAGCTAAAACTGCTCTAAAATCATTGCCTATTAATTGAATAGTATCGGAAGGGGGATCAATGTCTAAAAAGAAACTGTATTTTACTACAACCGAGATTGCTCCATTTGCCAATGTTACATCCTTAGCTAAATTTTCTGGAAGGATTCCGCTGTTTTTACAAGAAAAAGGTCATGACATAAGGACAATTATCCCCAAATATGGTTATATCAGTGAAAGAAAATATATTTTAAGAGAGGTAATCAGGTTAAGAGATATTCCCTTTGAATTTCATGGGGAACAACAATCTGCAAGTGCCAAAAGTGCTTTTATTCCAAAAACGAGGGTTCAGGTTTACTTTCTAGAGGATGAATATTGGTTTTCGCCATTGACTAATCTTTTATATAAGGCGAAGAACGGAAGAATACTTGCTGATAATGCTCAAAGGTTTGCCTACTTTACAAAAGCGGTATTAGCTACGCTTCCGCACTTATTTTGGGTACCCGACATATTTATATGTAATGATTGGCAAAGTGCACTGTTGCCTGGCATGTACAATAAACATTTTAAAGACTCTAACGATTTCTATAAAAGTATCAAGACGCTCTTGGTCGTTCATTCTAATAATCAGTATGCAGAGTTTTCTCGAGAAGAGCTAATGCTAGCAAATATAGATATTCATCCATCATTGAAGGGCGATGTTTTGAATATTTTTGAAGTTGCTGCTTTTGAGACGGATTTTATTGTTATATTGGACACATCTTCCAATCGAATTTCATCAGACCTGCTAAAATTAGATAGTTTCAAAACTAATAGTAATAAAATTTCAGTTTTAAATATAGAAAATGAAGAAAAGCCTGATTATCATAAAATATCTGAGGAAATTGATAAAATTATTTCGAAATTATAATTCATATTGATTAGGTTGTCTCTATTGCTGAAAAAATCTTGTCTAATTTTTAAAATATTCTTCATTACTTTCTTTTTATGGAATTGCTCAAACGATGCTGTACTAAAGGATTTAGGTGTAAATAGTACTCTCATTGATACTTTATCAATTGATTCAATTACTGCCTTTAATTATAAAATTATCCCTAATCTTGGTTCGGAATCTAACTTGTACTTAGGGGGGGGGAATGGAATAACTGCTCCATATACTTTAGTTGGTATTGATAGTCTAGGTAGATTTACTTCATCAATTGGTATCAAATGGGAAGCTTTTCTTGATTCATCTATAACTTTTAACAGAATTGATAGCATTTTTTTTAAAGTATTTTCTGTTGATTCCAATATATCAGAGCAAATGTTACCTAGTTTATATTTTTCATCAACCTTTGATTTTGATGAAGATTCAATAGCTAACTCAATTTTGGATGGAAATTTTGTATCACCAGATTGGACATTGATTGGATTGCCTTTAGTTAAAACTAATTACGATACTATCGGAAATTATACATTGACACAATTAATATGGAGTTTAAATCAATTGCTTGATCATTTAATTACAAATCAAGACTCATCAGTTAATATCATTAGAACATTTGCTCTAGTGAACAATCAACTTGACAATTATGTAACTTTAAAGAGCAGGGAATCATCGACTGGGGCTACTGATCCTCAAATCAAAGTTTTTTATAGACAAAACATAGTTTATGATCAAGATTCAGTATTAATAGACACCTCATTAAATGCAACATTCTATGCAAATAAAGATGTATCTGTCATAAGTGCTGAAAACTATAACTTTGACACACTAAACATAGGTTTAAATAATGGATTAGGATTACAGTCAATTGTGCATATACCTTTTGATGAAGAGTTAATTCCTTACAAATCGATAATCAGAAGTGCTTATTTAAAAATTCCTATTGATACTAATTTTAGAGAAACCAGTTTACAGATTTTATTGAATCCATTATCAAATCAAATTTCAATTTTTGAAAACGATCCATATTCAACATTGGGTTCTCCATACAAAGTAAATTCTACACTAGTTGATAGTCTATACTTTGAGTTATCTTTACGAGCTTTTATTCAAGATTTAGTAAACTCTAGACATCAAAATATGGGTTTTAAAATTGTATCTAGTAGTTCTAATAATCCATTTTCAACTATTCTTTTGGATTTTAAAAATCCTAATGAAAAAGTTGTCTTAGAGGTTGTTTATGTTAATAACTAAAAATACCATAGGCTCTTTTGTATTCTTTTCAGTTTGCTTTTGTCAAGGTCTTATGAATTCTTATGGAGTTGGTCATTTTTATAAATACCAAGGAAACTTATCATCCAGTAACAACCTAAGTCAATTATGCCCATCTTTCAAAAACAAAACCTCTTTAAATAACCCATCGACTTGGCATAATCTCAGTTTTACTGTCCTTAGTTTATCGTACTCTGGAAATCAAAACTCTCAAGTAAATCAAAACATTAGAAATGGATATTCAGGGTTATCAAAAGCTCAATTAATAATTCCAATAAAGTCCTTTTCTTCAATAGGTTTTGAAATTTCTCCCTACATCGATAGTAAATACTTTGGGATAGATACGAGTGAAATTAAATATAATACATTTAGTGATACTATAAAGCTTAGAAAGAATATTGAAAGAAGTGGCGGAATTATGAATTTTAATTTTTCATCATCTCTAAAAATTATTCATTCATTTAATATTGGATTTAGATATAATTACCTATTTGGATCATCCAGAAAAAGTAGGATATACTTAATCGAGGATGATGTTTTAATAAATACATATCGATCTAAGTATAATGGATCGTTTTTGGAGTTGTTTTCGAATTATAAATTCGACAATAATACTATTTATTTGAAGCTTAAAAAAACTATTGAACCTTTAAATATTGATTACTACCTGAAGCCAATGTTTAATGATGTGAATGGAAATGGATATTATGATGGATTTGACTTCCCCTACTTGTCTGGGATAGAAAGTGATACATTTAATATCACGGGTGTACAAAAACCATTTGGTTATGCAATTGGTCTAAATCTTCTTAGGAATAAAAATCATTCTATAGCGGTAGAATACTCGACTGATGATAATAATTTAGATTTTAAAAATGACGAAATAAATGATCAAATCCTATCAAATAATTGGATTGATAATTCAACCTCCCTGATTTTTTCATATATAAACTTTTATGATATGAGTAAAACAAATTTTTTAAATAAGTTTACCAAGAGAGTTGGTTTTATATATTTAACTCATAATATGAAATTTTCAAATATTTTGATAGAAGAGTATGGTGCTTCTATGGGAATTGGTTTTAATTTTAAACCTTTACAAAATCAAATTGACTTTAGTTATTACTTAGCTAATAGGATTTATGCAAATAGAGATATAAAAGAAACTGTGCAACAAATTCAGGTGGGATTAAGCTTAGCTGATTTATGGTTTGTTAGTCGGAGGAAAAAATGAATTATTTTAAATTGTTATTAATATCATTACTATCATACTTCATACTTATGTGCGTCCCTCCTTTAGAAACTGATTCGAATTCCTCTAAAAGAGATTTAGCTGAATTAGATTCCCTAAGGAAGGTTAGATGCCCGAGATTAATGAGTAGCGCAGCCGAATACTACAGAAATAGGAATTGGAAAAAAACGGTAAATATTTATAAAGAAATTACTACTCTAAGTTGTGATGAATGGAATCCCGTATATGCACCTCCTAAAGAAATATATCAGTACTACGCTATTGCATATGAGCAAATGGGGAAATTTGATAGTTCAGAATATGTACTTCTTGATGGTTTGCAAAAGCTTCCGAAGAACATTGATTTGAGAAAGCGTTTAGCCTATTCTTATAAAAAACAAGGTAAGTCTGATAAAGAAATAATTGAATATGAGCGTTTAGTTGAAATGGATCCTGATAATATTTCTATTATGAACGATTTATCTAAAATATACAAAAATGAGAGTAGATTTGAAGATCAGATTTTTATTTTAGAAAAGATATTGAAAATAGATGGTAATAATGAATCAGCTCAAAGTGAACTTGCTTTGGCTTTTGAAAGTAGTGGAAGGGATCCACTTGATGTATATAGGCAAAGATATGAAGATAATCCGGAAAATTTAAGTTACGGGTTAGATTACGCAGAGAGATTATCTCAGGTTGAGAGGTATGATGATGCCGTAAATGCTTTAAAAAATGTTATTCAAATAGATCCCAGTAGTAAAATTGCATACAGAAAATTAGGTGAAGCTCAGAAAAGCTTAGATAATCTACCTGATGCAGCCAAGGCCTACGAAGAATTATTTAAGATTGATTCCAGAGATGCAAGAGTTGCCATAGAAATTTCAGAGGTTTTTTTATTGGATAATCAGTTTGGTAAAGCTTTAAGGTGGGCAGATAAAGCAATTAGTGTGAATAATAAATTGGGTGATACATTTGCACAGAAAGCAAAAGTATTTTATTATGGTTGGGATTATTTCAATCAAAATCCATTTACAATTGATGATCGGATAGTGGCGAAACTTTCATACGATAACTATGTGATTGCAGATAAAAAAGGATATCTGGGTTCCTCAAAAAGAAACTGGTTTGAAAGTAATGCCAAGGATGTTTTGTACGGTAAAGCACAATGGTTTATGGCAAATGATAAAGTAAAACGAACTAGATCTATCACAACTTCAACTCCTGATTATGATTGGGTAACTGAATCTTTAAAACCAGAGACCAATTGGAAGTAATATGTCTATTATAAATCAAACAGATCCAGAGTTCTACCAAATCCTTGAAAAGGAAATAATAAGAGAGGAGTCAACTTTAGAATTAATAGCATCAGAAAATTTTGCCAGCAAAGCAGTATTAGAAATGGCTGGTGGAGTTATGACAAATAAATATGCAGAGGGTTACCCTGGTAAACGATATTACGGAGGATGTGAATTTGTAGATGAAGCTGAAAACCTTGCTAGAGATCGCCTAAAAAAACTTTACAATGCAGATTACACAAACGTGCAACCACATTCTGGTTCTCAAGCCAACATGGCCGTACTGATGACATTTTTAGAACCAGGTGATATAATTATGGGTTTAGACCTATCTCATGGTGGTCATCTTACGCATGGAAGTAATGTAAATTTTTCTGGTCAACTCTATAAATCCATTACTTATCATGTTACCAAAGATGATGGACGTGTTGATTTTTCTGAAGTAAAGAAGTTAGCAAATGAATACAAACCAAAAGTCATTATTTGTGGTGGTAGTGCTTATCCAAGGCAAATTGAATTTTCTGATTACCGTGAAATCGCTGATTCTATTGGTGCTTTCTTGTGGGGGGATATAGCTCATCCGAGTGGGCTCATTGCTGGAGGTGTTCACCCGTCTCCTTTTCCATTCTGTGATGTAGTCACAAGCACAACCCATAAATCACTCAGAGGACCTCGAGGCGGAATCATTATGATGGGTAAAGACTTTGAAAATCCATGGAAAAGAATTGCACCAAAATCTGGTCGAATAAAATTGGTTTCAGAATTATTAGATT
>CACLYL010000017.1 GCA_902611135.1 uncultured Fidelibacterota bacterium
AGAACATAGATATAAATGTTCCAAAATGTGCAATTATAGGTACTAATGAATTCTTAAAATTTATGAAACATAATAATCTTTGGGACAAAGTTGCAAACTGTGATGATGAAAAAATAATAAAAATTCTCTTTATTCAAGCATCTTTATCAGAAAAAGTTAAAAGAAGGTTACGTGGATATTTAAATTTAAATAAAGTCCCTCTAGCTGTTAGGTCATCAAGTCTTCTAGAAGACTCACAATACAAATCTCTCTCTGGATCATTTGATACTTACATGTTAACAAATAATAACCCTTCCCATAAGATAAGATTTAAAGAATTAGAAAATGCTATTAAATTAGTTTTTTCTTCGATTTTTAAATCTGCAGGTAAAACTTTAATAAATAATACAGGACACAATATTGAAGAAGAGAGAATGGCCGTAATCATCCAGCACATAGCAGGCAGAGGTTTTAAAAATAGTAATAGATTCTATCCATCTTTTAGTGGTGTAATGAAAGGAATAAATTATTATCCTTTTTCCTACATGAAAAGGAATGAAGGTATAATTTATCTAGCACTTGGTTTTGGAAGAACCATAGTTGAAGGAGAAAAGTGTCTGGCGGTATCACCTAAATATCCAAACATACTACCTCAGTTTTATTCTCCAGAATCAATAGAAGAAAATACTCAAAATAACTTTTATGCATTAGATCTAAATTCAACTAACAATTTAGAGAAGGATCTAAAAAGCTATTCTCTTCAAGATTCCGAAAAGGATGGATCGCTTCGATATGTTGGCAGTGTTTTAACAAAAAATGATAAACAATTAAGACACTCTTTAGCTTTTGAAGGAACTAGAGCCATAACATTTGCGCATATATTAAAATGGAAAACATTTCCATTAACGGCTATTGCAACTGAGTTATTAAATTTAGGTAAAAAGTCTCTAGGTTGTGAGGTAGAAATAGAGTTCTCTGTAAACCTGTACAAGGATAGAAAACCTAACTTTAACATTTTACAAATAAAGCCCATGTCAAACATAATGGTTGATTTAGAGAATAAAAGTCTAAACAAGGATTCAATATTTTCGAGAAGTAATCATTCCCTTGGAAATGGATCTTTTAATGATTTATTAGATTTAGTCATTGTTCGAGATGAAACCTTTTTAATAACAAAGTCTTATGAAATTGCGAAAGAAATTGCCTCTTTAAACAAAAGGTTTTCAAATAGTGAACATTACATAATATGTGGACCTGGTAGATGGGGCTCAACAGATCATTGGATGGGCATACCAGTCACCTGGGATCAGATTTCTAGAGCAAAGGTCTTTATTGAAGTTGGAAGAGATGACTTGCCTATCGAGCCTTCTTTTGGAAGTCATTTTTTTCAAAATATAACTAGCCTTAATAAAGGTTATTTTACAATCGACCAAAAAAGTAAATCTGATATTATAAATTATGAATGGCTAAGTGAAAATGATATTGTAAAGAAATATGATTACATAGATCATTATAAATTGTCAGAGCCATTAATCGTTCGAATAGACGGGGCCTCAGGATTAGGAATTATACAAAAGCCTTCAAACTTATATAATCAACTGATGGATGAATCTAAATCGTCCGGAATATAAATTAAACTACACCCTGATCAATCATAGCATCTGCTACTTTTATGAAACCAGACACATTGGCACCTTTAACATAGTCGACAAAATTATCTTCGGGGTTACCATATTCTAAACATGCAGAGTGAATATTTTGCATTATTTCATAAAGCTTTTTATCAACCTTTTCTCGATTCCAATTTAGACGTATACTATTTTGAGCCATTTCTAGACCGCTTGTAGCAACACCTCCAGCATTGGCCGCTTTCCCAGGTCCAAAAAGTATCTTTGATTTTAAAAACAGGTTTATAGCATCAGAACTAGTTGGCATGTTCGCACCTTCAGAAACCGTACTACAACCATTTTTTACAAGCTCTTTTGCATCTTCTAAACCTATCTCATTTTGAGTTGCACAGGGTAGAGCTATATCACAAGGGACATTCCAAGGTCTCTTCCCCTCATGGTATTTAGCGCTAAATTTATCAGCGTATTCATGGATACGACCTCTCCTATTATTTTTTAAATTCATAATCCAATGTAATTTTTCTATATCAATTCCGTTTTTATCGTAAATATATCCAGAGGAATCTGATAAGGTTAGTATTTTTGCCCCAAATTCTATTGCTTTTTCTGCGGCGTATTGAGCAACATTACCTGAACCTGAAATACAAACTTTCTTTCCTTCAAAGCTATCACTATTATTTTTTAGCATTTCATGAGCAAAATAAACACAACCGTACCCTGTGGCTTCTGGTCTAATCAAAGATCCACCCCAATTCATGCCTTTTCCTGTCAAAACACCAGTAAACTCATTTTGTAATCTTTTATATTGACCAAATAAATATCCAATCTCTCTTCCACCAACACCAATATCTCCAGCAGGTATATCAGTATTGGAACCTATATGTCTATACAATTCGGACATAAAACTTTGACAAAAACTCATAACTTCATTGTCAGTTTTTCCTTTAGGATCAAAATCTGCTCCCCCTTTTCCGCCTCCTAAGGGTAGTGTAGTCAAACTATTTTTAAAGACTTGCTCAAATCCTAGAAATTTTAAAATTGAAAGGGTTACAGAAGGATGGAATCTTAAACCTCCTTTATATGGACCTATTGCAGAATTAAACTCTACTCTAAAACCTCTATTAACCATTATTTCACCTATATCATTTCTCCATGGTACTCTAAATTGAATAACTCTTTCTGGTTCAATAATTCTATCAAGAACTCTATAGTACAAATAATGAGAGTTATCTTCTAAGAATCCCCATAGTGATTCTACAACTTCGTGAACCGCCTGATGAAATTCAAGCTCACCTGGATTCTTTTGAACGACATTGTTCATGAATTGATCCGCGGATGAATACATTTTTGTTCCTTGACTAATAAAAAATAGAAACAAATATAAGCTAAAATATTTATTTTTCGATTCTTTTTTTATAAATTAAAAATCATATAGAAGTAGGTTTAAATATGTTTTTTTTATTTATTATAATTAGTTAGTTTTGAAAGATTACTTTAAATCTTGGCGGAGTAGCTCAGCTGGTTAGAGCAGTGGAATCATAATCCAAAGGTCGGGGGTTCGATCCCCTCCTCCGCTACATATCCCCAATAAAAACATATACTTAAAAGACACTGTTTTTTAAGGGGTTTTTTTTAGTTGATTTTTTATTACAACCCCTCTACAACCCCCTCGGAGAATTCAGGTAATATATCCAAGAATTTCACCCCATTTACAACCCCATTTACTACCCCATTCTAGGTTAAGAATTTTCACAATTAACAAGGTATACCCTACCCTACCTTTTAACCTTGAACTTATGATTTTTTGGATGAAATCTGATGGGGGTAGGTATTTAATCGTGATCCAAAAATGGATTTATTCAGAAATCTCAACCGATATCATTCACATATCGAGGTCATTTTTACCACACATAGAAATGTTCATAGTGAACCATACCACAGAATCAATTATAACAACGATATCAGTTCTACCAGATTCATATATATATAAATCTGAACCAATAGACGGATGACAGATTTTATAGGTTAAAATCGAAGATTATAGTGTGTCAGTATGTTGAAATCCGTTAAACGATATGTATTTTAAAATTCCAAATATTTTATTCAACAGTAGTTCAAAATAATTCAAAATATTTTGTAATAAACCAGGAGTCGTTGATACTTATAAATATAGGGATACAACTCCGATACAATGAAACAAATAATATAATTTGAAATTGTATAGAAAAAATCCAACCACAGAAATGTGAATTTTCATGGAAACCTCAACTTAAAAAGTGGGATAACGAAATGGAGATTAGAGACGGATGACAAACACCACCATTTTTAATAATGATGTAGGTTGAAATTGTTAGTCGTAATAGTTGGTCATAGTCATTCTAGAATAACTGAAATCTATTCACATCTTCGGAGTCAAGATCTAGTGGATATTATAATGAAAATATAGATTTATAGATTTATGTGTGGTAAACAATGGGGTAGGTTTTTTTTGTTTATTCGTCCTCCCTACCCCATTGAACCAAATAAAAATAATGATTAAACTTTCAGAAATTTTATATTGTATTTAGGAGGTTACAATGAAATTAAAAAAGGTATTGAAAGTATTGGGTGTAATCGTAGGACTATTATTGGTCTTGGTATATATCATATTTACCGAAGGAACATGGTTCTATGGTGAGATAAACTGAAATGAACCCATTCATAATCATATCACTTCCGTTCCTTTTCTTTGGGGTTGGTAGTTAGGATTTTAAAATAATCAGTTATTATTAATATAAGATATACCTTATATTGGGTCATAACCTTTAGGAGGGTGTTTTGAATCAGATATTAACAAATATTAAACAAAACCTCACGATCAAGAATTTATTGAGTGATTCTCCATCTAGGATATTCTTGGTTTCCGGTTGTTTTATTATTTATCGTCTTATTTTTGATAAACCAATAAATAATACTATTTTATTCATTTTCCTTTTAACCCTTGGAATTACCCTATATGGTTTGAGTAAAAAAAAAGAAGTCAAAATTTTAGAATCAGAAAGTAAATGAAAAAACTCTGTCCATTATTATCTGTATTATTTTTGATTTATTGGGGTTGTGAAAAGTTTAAAGGAAGAATGTTATGAAAAGATTATTACTGATTGTATTACCATTATTACTGACTATTGGGTGTTCTAAACCCATAAGTCAAGAAACCCTTATTGATAAAGATGGATTAAAGTATCACCCTGAGACAATGGAACTTTATAGTGGAAAAGTGTTTCAAAATTATATGGGTGGTAAACCAAAATTAGAGGGTTCATACAAAAATGGTTTAACGAATGGGAAATGGACTTTGTGGTATGAGAATGGACAGATGGAATTTGAAGGTTCATTCAAGGATGGAAGACGAGATGGGTTATGGAATTTGTGGTATGAAAATGGACAGAAATCAAATGAAGGGACTTTCAAGGATGGGAAACAAATTTCTTTCAAAGTATGGAACGAAGATGGTTCTGTGAAGGAATGATTAAATGAAAAAGCTCTACCCATTATTACCTCTTCTGTTATCTATTATCAGTTGTTCTAAACCGATAAATGAAGAATCATTGGTTGAAAGAAATGGAGTTTATTATAAAGTGAATTCAGAAACTCCATACAGTGGTAAATCCTTTATGTTACATGATAATGGACAGATATATTACGAAAGGAGTTTTAAGGAAGGTAAACAATTTGGATTAGAAACCTTATGGTATAAGAGTGGACAGAAAAGAAAAGAGGGAAATTGGAATGAAAATGGTAAACAAGATGGATTATATACTATTTGGTACAAAAATGGTCAAAAGAAATCTGAGGTTATTTTTAAAGATGGTGAAAGGAGGTCAGAAACTAATTGGTATAAAAATGGACAAAAATTATCTCAATGGAGTTCTATGAGTGGAAGTATAGATGTCTTAGAGACGAATTGGTATGAAAACGGAAAGAAGAAATATGAAAAAACCTTCAAGGATGGGAAACAAGTTTCTTTCAAAAAATGGAACGAGGATGGCTCTGTAAAGGAATGATTGAATGAAAAAAACTAAACCTAAAGAACATAAAAGAAGTTGTCTAACAATGGATTTATCTAAATTCAGAAAAAAAAAGTGGATTGTTAATCCGAGTAGGAGTTTAAATCAAAAGAAATGAACCCTTTCATAATCATATTACTTCTTTTCCTTTCCTTTGGGGTAGGTAGTTAGGATTTAAAAATAATCAGTTATTATTAATAAAAGTTATACCTTATATTAGGTCATAACCTTTAGGAGGGTGTTTTGAATCAGATCTTAATAAATATTAAACAAAACCTCACGATTAAGAATTTATTGAGTGATTCCCCATCTAGGATATTCTTGGTTTCCGGTTGTTTTATTATATATCGTCTTATTTTTGATAAACCAATAAATAATACTATTTTATTCATTTTCATTTTAACCCTTGGAATTACCCTATATGGTTTGAGTAAAGATAAAGATGTCAAATCTTTAGAATCAGAAAGTAAATGAAAAAACTCTGTCCTTTGTTCTCCATAACAATTTTGACGTCTTGGGGTTGTGAGGGTATCCTAGATTCATATGATGAACACTTCGGAGCTACTGTCAATCTATGGGGTATAGAATATTCGGTAAAGAATACTATTGAATTAGATCTTTCTAACACAGGACTTACAGGATCAATTCCTTCAAAGATAGGGGATCTTAAGAATTTGGAAATAATAAATTTAAGTAGAAATCAACTTAACGGTGAAATTCCCCCCGAGATAGGATACTTAACTAATTTGACCCACCTAAGTTTAAGTGATAACCAATTAAATGGAGAGATTCCTTTTGAATTTGGTAATTTAATTAATTTGGAATATTTAAAATTAAATGATAATCAACTGACAGTTGAAATATCAGAGAATATCTGTGATTTAAATATTATATGGTATTCAACTTCTTTTGGATTTTCCACACGTTAATCATCTGTAGAGGATAACCAATTTTGTCCACCTTACCCACTTTGTATTAGTGATTTATCAGTACAAGATATCTCAAACTGTTGGGATTGTGAAGAAGATGGTGTTGTTGAATTATGGGGAAATTGTTATTCAATAGAGTACACTACTAGGTTAGATTTATCAAATAGTGGACTAACGGGTCGTATATCCCCTGAAATAGGAGATCTCATGAATCTGGAAATACTACTTTTACCTGAGAACCAAATAACAGGAGAAATACCATCGGAAATAGGAAACCTAACTAATTTAAGTAATTTAAATTTATCTAATAATTCACTCACTGGTTCAATTCCTCCTGAGTTAGGAAATTTGACTAATTTGAATTATTTGAATTTATCCGATAATCAATTAACAGGTCTTATTCCTAACGAAATTTGTCCTTTGGATCTAACATGGTATACAGTTTCTTTATTTGATTTAACACCAATTTCATCTGTAAGTAATAATCAACTTTGTTCACCCTATCCCTCTTGTTTAAATGGTAATTATTACAGAAGTGGACTTGGACCCTACACAATTGTAGGTAACCAAAATACAAGTAATTGTGATTAAATGAAAAAACTCCATCCATTATTATCTGTAATATTTTTGATTTATTGGGGTTGTGAAGAGTTAAAAGGGAGAAAATGAAAGGTTTAGTTCAAAAGTATGGAAAGTATTTTTGGGTATTACCCCTATTGGTTTCTTTTAGAGAGTTGTATCAAATAATCTACGGAACTAAGGGTGATGTAGTGGACTTTATTTTCTTCGTTGGATTGAGTTATTACTTTTGGGGAATGTCTGTAGGAAAGTTCAAGGGTGAATAAATTCAGACTATCCACATGATTAACCCCTTCAAAATCATATCCCTTCTACTCCTTTCCTTTGAGGTTGGTAGTTAGGATTTTAAAATAATCAGTTATTAATAAAAAATACACTTTATATTAAATCATAACCTATGGGAGGGTTTATGGATAAAACGTTTAGATTATTATTTATATTTGGTTTAATATTTTTTTTCAGTTGTGAGGATTTAATAAATGAATATTACGATTACGGACCCGGTGTCAGACTATGGGGTGAAAACTATTCATTTGAGAATACTACTGAATTGGATTTATCATGGAACGAACTCTCAGGTCCAGTCCCACAGGAGATAGAGAATCTGACCAATTTGGAAGTTTTATGGTTGTCCGATAATCAACTCACAGGTTCTATCCCACATGAGATAGAGAATCTGACCAATTTGGTAAGTTTAGGGTTGTCCGATAATCAACTCACAGGTTCTATCCCGTCAGAGATGGAGAGTCTGACTAATCTGATATTTGGGTATTTATACGATAATCAACTCAGTGGAATTATTCCTGATGAAATATGTAATACATTTGTTAATATTAGAAATAACCAACTTTGTCCCCCATATCCATCATGTGTTGAAGATTATGTTGGAGTATAGGACACAACTAATTGTGATTGAATAAAAAAACTCTATCCATTATTCCATGTCTTATTTCTTTGGTTTGGTCAGAGTCTTCCCTGACCCTAAATCAGTAATGATTTACTACCCTTTTTACTACCCATACTCTAAAAAACTCACTTAAATTCAACAATATCAACATTTAACTTTTTTTTACTAAGGTATCATAATCCAAAGGTCGGGAGTTCAAATCTCTCCTCCGCTACTGGGAAAACCTTGACGAGAAACCCGCTATTTTTGGCGGGTTTTTTGTTATACGTTATTTTAGCTGAACAGGCACAAAATAGCACAAAAAAGCACCGTATTTTCCCCTATTTTTCACAGAGATAAAGTGGCGTATCCTAGATTTAAAACTCTTCTTAAATAGTCATTTTAATATTAAATATTGTGCCAAAATTTTTTTCTATCTTAAATTTATAATTAACCTATTTAAAATTAAAAGTTAGCCCTGTAGTTTAAACTCCACCATAAATTATTTGGCATCCAATTTCCTTTTAAATCACTGTTCCTATTAAGATTAGTAATAGAGATACCTAACTGATCTGAAATATTTACATTAACCTTTAATATAGAGTTAAGACTTGATATATATTGAAATGACAGTTCATAAAATGGAACTTTAGAAATATTTATGAAGTCTAAGTAGGAGATTTTCTCAACAAATTTGGGCTTCTGTCCAATTTGCCCAGTTAAATCAAATCTAATAAAAAATGAATTAAGTCTTGTGTATGTATTTTGATCAGTAAATGACTCAGAACTCCATGTTACTAAAGAATCAACAGATGATAGAGTATCATCGAAGAAAGCTCTTTCGTACATTTTAATTCCATCTCTTTTAGCCTCATCACTTGAATCTTTTAATCTGTGAGCAACTTTTAGATAGTGATAACCCGGAGATGCAGTTAAACGGCCAATAAAAGGTAACTTAACAGGTACTTCAACAGAGGTTGCTAAAAGAGCATAGCTATCTAAAATATTTACGCTCTCGATCTTTTCCTTTTTATTTGTCCAGTAAGAAATATCAGATAATGGAGTTTCTGAAATATCTTCTGGAGCCAGTAATTTTTTAGAGCTCGATGGGTAAAATGAGAATCCGATCAATGAATATAAACTTGTTTTTGTCTCAAAAATGTTATCGATGTTTCCTCTGGCATAAAGACCAGGGTATTCATCACTTATAATATTTGAATTTTTATAATCATTTTTAGAACCGAAGTCAAATGAAATTGGTACTCTCAGTCCAAATTCAGATCTTTGAGTTGCCACACCAATTTCACTAGCTCCAGCTAGTTTTCCAGGCAGACCAATGAGATCATTACCCACTCTCATATTAGATGAGTATTGCAGAAGATTTGATCTAATTGAAAATGAGTTTAATGACATCCTAAAGTTATTTACATGACGAACAGAAAAAGCAGAGCCATATCCTGCCATCAAACGATCTTTTTCATTTTCATGAAAAACTGTCTCAGAATCACTAGTTAAATAGCCATCTTTTTCAATTAAAACTTTTTGGATATCCTGACTAAGCACCCAATCTATTTTTTCTCTATCAATTATTGTGAAATCTAAACCATTTCCATACCATAACTCATGGATTTGAGAATCATCATCTTTTTTTTGAACAATGATTATCTGATCAGTCGCTGTCATTTCTTTTATGTGCGAATCTTGTCCATCTTCAATTTTGTCTTGCTTATTTTCTCCTGAATTTTTGAGAGACATATAATTACTAATAGCATCCTCTAGAATTATGTGATAAGGTTGATGGTCAACTGTCCATGCAGTAAACTTTCTCTTATCCAATGCTAGTACCTCGGTCTCTTTAGAATCTTTTACTTTAATTTTTACCGCCCCATTTACTTTTAATTTATCATTTTTACTATCAAATGCTGTAAATGAAACTTTGTATAAATTATCTTTATTTTCATCGATAGGGTTTTCGTAATCCGGTAATCTCAAGAAAGCTAAATCTCCTGACCTAGTTATTTTAAAGTGTTTCCCATCATCACCTTTATTAATTTTATATTTTACATTAGGTTGATTTTCATCAGGATCTGTAACATTTAGGTTAGCAACAATTTTACCACCATTTTCTGGATGTGAGATGATAGATTCATTACTCTTACTTAGAGTTGGAACTTCATTCTGGTTTTCTATAATTACTGATATGGAACCAATAAACTTTTCATTTCCAGAATCTGTAATTTGTATAGAAATCTCAAATGACTTTTCTTTTTCAAAGTCAAATTTACGCTTTGAGCGTAACTTACCATTTTCAATCTTAAAATCATCACGATTCTCTTTTGCTAATCCAAATTTAAATTTCTCTTTAGAGTCAGGATCTTTAACTAATAATTCACCAATTATTGTGCCTGGCGGAAGGTTTTCTTTAATTTTATTTTGTTTTAAGGATAGACCATTAGGAGCATCATTGACGGGGTTTACATTTACTTTAACTTGAGCAGTACCAGAATCCATTCCTGTATCAACTTTATAACTAAATTTATCGACTCCATTGAAATTCTCATTAGGTGTGTAGGTTAACTGCTCTCCCTGGATTTCAACATCTCCATATTGAGGATTTTCTGCTAACTCAATAATCAGGTTATTTTTATCTTTTATGTTATCATTTTTTAAAACATTAATTGTGATAGACTCATCTTCTTTCAACTGAACATTATCATTTTTAAGGTTTAGTGAATTTTGAGGATAACTATTATTTAAAATTATTAATAGCCCAATAATAAAAAATCTATTTTTAAACATACGGGATAACCTTTAAAAGTTTACTGAAATATATGGAGATATCAATAGTGATCCACCTCCATTACCATCTTCATCTGGTCTTAAACCAGGATACCATCTCCATTTACTATCTGAATCATATCTTTTATCTTTAAAATTAATGAATGAATTTCTAGGATAAAGAGTAAAATCTAATCCTATGTTTATCATTTTATAAACATTACTCTCAGCACCAAATAAAATTGCTTTAAATTCACTTCCAGATGCATTTAATTGAAAATATGCTTTAGATTTTTTATCATCTGTAACTCCCTCAATTTTGGTATAAATCCCTATGGCATCCACACGATCGGTTACTAAAGCTACATCATTAGAATTGACGTTAGCATGGATGAATTGACCAAAAGACAAACCTGCTTTTAATCTCATAGAAGCAAATGGCATGGAGACTTTTAACTCTTTACCTTTGCCTCTTCTGGCTCGAACTACGCCAGTTGCAGACCTAATAATTGACTGATCTTCTTTCGATAATAATGTTATTGGTATAGTTTTTGTTTTTTGGCCATCCCAGCTTAATCTCTCAATGAAAGATTTATCTTCAATTGATAGTTCATTCAATTTAAGAACAACTTTGAAATTATCTTTACTTCTAATGAGTGTAACTGAATTTTGATCGATTATTTCTAATTTTGCTTTAACTTGACTACCAGAGGCTGTTGTCCATTTCTTTCCTTTTTCAGCAGATTTATGGGCCTTTTCATCCCTGTCAATCCTCAAGGTAACATTATTATTTTCATCTAAATTAACAAATAATGCGCTATACTTTTTTCCATTTAAATCCCACAATCTGCTTTTGTTAATCAATTTTTCAGATTTGGATTTTTCTTTTTTTTGATCCTTTATTTTCGTGCCATAGTTCGTATCAACTTTTCTGTTGATTTGGAAAGTATTACTGTAATATAACATTCCACTACTTGATGGGAGAACTAAATGTTTACGACTGAATAATTTTTCATATTCAAAAGCTCGGCCATCCACATCCATATAATTTACTTGACCACCTAACTTATGTGTATCAAACTTAAAACCAAAACCAAGGTTGCTTTGAAGAGGGTGACCTATACCTTTAGCAACAGATGACGTATTACCGGGAACGATTAAATATGAGCTTACAATATCATTTGATATACCCAAAAGGTAATTTTCTGTTAGATGTCTTGATAATCCTAAATCATTAAAACCTTGTTCTAGCCTAAAAGCAAGACTACCATTCTTCTGCCTTATGAAAAATTTCATTGAAGAACTTGCACTGATCTGAGAATTTGACCACCAGAATGCATCTCTTGCATCTTTAAAGCTTCTCTCTTTAAATACATTATCAACAGTGCTAAACTGTTCAAGTTCAGATAGATCTCTACGATTAACATCCTTCCATTTATATTCCCTGGACATAATCATGTTGACCATTAGAGGATCCATTTTTTTTATCTCGGACATATCAAAAGATATATACTGACCCATTTGATAATCTTTTGCTTTCAATTTTTTAAGTTCTATTTCATCATCAGCAATATCCATCTGAACGATAACAGAGAAGGAAGCTTGTATCGTATTCTCTTCAAACTTATCTACTTCTATGAGCCTGTTGATATATGCCTCTATGAACTGACTGTTTACAATCGGATCAGCGACTTCCCAATAAAGAGATTCCTGTGGGAATAACAAGGATAAAAAAAGTATATATGAAGTTCTTTTTTTTAGATAATTAATCATAATATTCAAATTCATTATCAGATACTGTCTCCTTTTTATATTTATCTACTACCTTAATTCTAATCTCTGTCGTTTCTCCAAATTGAGGTTCGTCCATTTCAAAACTATATTTTACTACTCTTTTATTACCTACCCTCTTTTCGGCCTGTTCTTGCTCAAGCTTTCCATAAACTCCTGACAATGGGACAACCGCCTTCTTACCATTTTTATTTCCATAGGTCGTCACAGTGAGTAACATGTTGTTTGTGCCTTTCCCAAGTCTCTTAAATTCTAGTTTCGGGTTGGGAATCTTTCTGACTTTTACCTCATGAATTAGTCCTTTTACATTATTTCCGTCAACCATTGTAATAAATTTCACATTGCCTCTACTCTTCGGCTTTAGCTTAGCCTGATACGAATTAAAAGTTTTAGAGTTCACTGCTGATCCAGTTATTTTTACAGAGATTCTATCTCGGTCAACATCTTTTATTCGACTATCGAAAACATAATCCTCACCGATATATATTTCCTTATCTTCATTCGGTGAACTGTATTCGGGGTCGACTACAATTATTTTAGCGGAGGTAATACTTGACTTTTTGTCTCTTTTTCTAAGCCCAACTATTTCAACTGTTCCTTCACCAAGACCACTGCCATTAATGAATGATCTTGGCAAACCAGAAACTAAGTTTTTTACTAAATCTTTTCCAGATGAGACTTCAACTGTAAAATCTGCTTCTGAATTTACACCACCAATGCTAAATGGTATTTCCCAATTTAAGCCCTTTAAAACAGTGTATTTAGCTTTATCAAAAAGAACAAAAAATTCAGATTGCTGACCATCCATATAAATCAGTGTAATGGGGGTATCAAATTCTCTATTTATAGAAAAACTACCCTCTCTAGAAACTTCGCTATCAATTATTTTCAATAATTTGTCAGTCACAGAATAATCACCAAAGGCATTGGACCAATTATTATAGGTAACAGTATCAATCTCTGGAATAAATTTTATTCCAAGATTAATATTGTATGGTTGATTTAAATAATTTTCTGGAACGCTACTTAGCTTAACTTTTGCGACATACCTATTCCCCAAACCAGGTTCATCAAGCGGCTCAACTAGCACAGAATCCAATTCTTCAACATATTCATCGTCAACTTCAACTTGATCACCGTCCACCTCAATAATTGACGTGGTGAAACTGGGTAAAAATTCAATCGATCCTTTTTCATACTGACCTTCAACATTAAATAAAAGTTGGTAATAATCAGAATCCTCATAGTTTGACTCTACATTACTGATATTTACTAAATCCTGAAGTTTATCCTGAGCGACATTCTTCAAAATATCATCTTGCCTGGACATGTAAACAGCAAGTTCGCCTTCTATGGCAAATAGGCTCAAGATTGCTCCTAAATTTATCAAGAAGTATACTTCTACTTTTTTCATGATCTAAACCTACTTCTTTATCGCTTTGGATAAAATTTCATTAACCTCTTTTTTAATTTCTTCTTGGACCTTACCTTTAGCTAGATTTGACAGCCCTTCTCCCATTTGAGCAACTTGTATAACTGCCTTGGTGAGTTCAGAAATCTCTTTACTATCCATGCTGGCAATATCTGAAGAAACCGCTGCTGTTCCTTTCTCACTTCCACTATCTGGACCTAGGTTATATATACTTTGAGCATACAAGAGTAATAGAAAAAATTCTAATACCAGCGCTGAGATTGATAAATAAGTCATAATTCCGACATGATCAGGGTCCCACGTCGCAAAAATTGATCGAAATCCAACAATCATTAATAAAAAAGCAGCACCTCCATATACCATAGCTGTTCTTGCATTTATGTCTGATCTAATATTCATTATTTTCCTTTTCTTTTAAATTATTATTCAATAACTAGAGTGCGAGTTGCTGATAATGAAAAACAACCATCACTAATCTCAAATATTAATTCATACTCACCAACGTGATTTTGGTTCGGAGTACATAAAATATTTCCACTATTATCCCATGAAATCCAATTTATATTTTCTATTAAATTAAAATTGATTATATCATCATTAATGTCTTCCCAATTTAGATCAAAATCTAAAGTGTCTCCTGCGGCAAAGTTTTCAGGGAAGTTTCCCAAATTGGTAAATTCAGGAGGGTCGTTTGCCATTAATTCTAAAGTAAAATCAAAATCAGTAGTTTTTGAAGCATTAGGTCTATTATCAGTGACTGAGACTCTGATTGGGACATCTCCAGCATCTGAATTTTCAGGTTTTGTAACGCAAAAAATTAAGCCATTTTCATTAATATTTAACCAATCGTGACTTTCCGTTCCCTCGTGGCCAAAAGAAACAAGATCATTTCCTTGAAATTGAGACAACCCATTGTCCGGATCTCGCCAGTTTAAATCTGTTATAGATTGATTATCATCATAACAACCTACTCTTATAATACTTGGAATTTGATTCACATTAGTGAAAATGGGAGCACTATTTGACCTTACTTCAATGTTTACCTCAGCAACTGCATCAATTGAACCATCGGTTATAGTTAATAAAAAAGAGTTATTTCCAATATCTGATGTATTTGGAGTACCTGTCATTTGTCCTTGACTAGATATTTCTAGCCATGAGGGACCACTATCGGATAGGATGGGATTTTGACCTTCATCCGTATCTTCCCACTCCACTTTATCAAAGTTGAACATTACATATTCATCTGCATATGTTGGAATTGAATTGAAGTTTGTAAAGTATGGGGTTTCATTGACATTAACTATATCTATTAAAATTTCTTTATAGCTGGTTAGTTGACCAGGGCTATCATCTGTTATTCGAATATTTACGCTGACTTGTTTTGATCCAGATATAGCCTCGTAATTTATTTCGCCATTTGATAATTCAAGTACACCCGAAGTAGGATTAAGAGTAAAATAATTAATTGAAGTTTCATCCATTTTTTGGGTGCTGATGGAGTAGATGAACTCATCGTCAGGATTATTATCAGTAGCATTAATTGTCCCTATGGTGGTACCAATGCCAGTGTTTTCTTCGAGCTTTCCAATATTTTCTTCTATATCATGATTGATAAGCCACTCAAAACTGCCTCTTGGAGCCTCTGCTTTTGTATCTTGAATGCTAAAAGGTGATGTTACTCTAACTTCCTCACAGCTGTAAAGAACTAGAAATAATATTGCAATAAAGGTTGATATACTTTTTTTCATTATTCTATTGGCTATTTTTTGTTTTGTATGGGGTGAATTTTAATAAAAATTTGCGAAATTTATTTTACTCCAAAAACACTCATTTTAAAAAGATCATGAAACTGGATATAGTTATTTTAATTAAAGTTGCCGTAAGAACTAAAACAATGTAGATATAGGAAAATCTAGTTCTATTCGTTTTTCTAAAGGTTCCTTGAAATCAGTTTATAAAATGATGTTTGAATATTAATAAAATTGATTAACACGAAAAATACGAAAATATATAAATAAAAGGTAGATAGAATTTTTTAAGTGTGATATTTGCCACATTATGTACAGAAGTATAAAACCTTATAAATAAATTAAAATTTACATTTAAAGAGTATGTAAAAAGTTTACAAGATTTATTTCCTTGCCTAAATCAAGTTTTTTTCTAAGTCGGTATCTACGATTTTCTATTGCTCTAATTGAAAGTCCTGTTAATTGAGCAATATCTTTCGTGGATTGATTCATCTTCAAGTAGCAACATACTTTAACGTCATTTAAAGTTAAATCTTTATATTTATTTGTTAAATCTTTTATAAAATCCGGATATAGATTGGCAAACTGTTTTTGAAAGTTCTGCCAATCTCTTGAAGTGTTTAATTCGTTTTTTAATTTATTTATTAATGGAATAAAACTTTTTTTTTCATTTTTACTATTTACCAGGCTAACATGATATTCTAAATCCCTTGAAATATTGTTTATAAATTCACTTTTTGATACTAAAAATGTTGACATTTGAACTAATTCATTTTCTTTATTTAGCAAAAGCTCTTTTGAATAAATCTCATTTTCTTTTGATAAATGCATTAATTCTTCAGCTTGTTTTTTTTTGTTCCTTAAATATAAGGTAAGTGTTCCAAGTACTACAAATATTGAACCTGAAATTAGTATTAAAAACGTTAATCGAGCTTCTGCACCTAGCAAAAGATTTCTATTTACATATAATTCTTCCTTTAGTTCAAGATTTTTTAAGTTATCTTTAATGCTCTGTTCTCTCATTTGAATAATTTTATTTTTAATCATTTCCTCAATTTCGAGAGCGCTCTTAGAAATATTTAAGTTTTTGAAAATATCACTTTTTTTCTGAAGCAACTCAATTTCTTGAAGCTTCAAGTTGTTTATTTTACAGATTGTTAGTCCCTGGTCAATGAAATCAAGAGCTTTATAAGGCTCTTCTTTAGCAAAAATATCGGAAATCATCATAAAATTATTGACTTTATCAATAGGATATAAATCAAACTCTTTATCAGCTACCTTGAAGTATGAGAGACCTTTTTTAAAATCTTCTTTCTTGATATTTATTGTTCCTAATCTTTGATTTAAAATTCCATTATAGCGTTTATATTGTTTTTCAATATTGCCTTGTATATCTATGTCATTTTTTGAAGTAATGTGCTCCAAATATTTATCTAAATATAATCTACAAGAATCAGATGATTTTAAAGCGTAATCGATCATATCCCATTCTAAGTAAAGTTTTATTAAATGTGTATAATGGTAAGCTATCCCTCCAAACGGATTAAGATTTGGAAAATTCTTAATTAACTTTTTTTTCATATCAATAGATTGAATTATCAAGTTGAATGATTTTTCATAATCATTTAATTCCATATAAATCATCGCTCTATTTAAAAGGGATAATGACATTACATTTATTTTTTCTGGGCCACGAAATTTTGCTTTTCTTGAAACAATTTCATATGCTTCAATATACTTCTCTTCCGCGTCTAGCCATTTTTTTTCCTGATAATATACATTACCCATATTTATGGCTATCCAATACCCACTGATATTAAGTCTCTTTGATTCACGATCTGCCTCAATTAAATATTCTAATGCTTGTATTGTGTTACCTTTTTTTAAAAAAATTTCTCCGATTGTATTGTAAATACCTAAAACTGTTTTATCATTTGTATTTACGGGATATTTCTCTAACGTTTGAAAGGCAAATCTTAAGGCTAACTCGGGATTAGAATATTTAATTTTATTTAACGAATCAATGATAACGCCTTTATTTTTAGGAATGAAATACTGATTTTCCTGAGAAACTATTATTCTTATAAAAAGAAAAAAGGAAAGGAGTAGTTTAAATGTAAATCGTAATGTCATTACTCTGGTAGTCACAAAAAATCAATTGAGTAAATATGGCGTAACTTAAAATTAAATAAAATTATATATACTATATTAAATACTTATGAGCAAATACACAAAGATAAAACAAAATAATCAAGATAAAAACTTAGCTGATCTAATTAATAATGATCTAAAAACTTATTTTTCTGATAAAGAATTTTTAAAAAGATCATTAAAGCTTGAGTCTTTTCAAAAAGATTTTAAACAAATAGAAACAAACAAAACTTTCAGTAACTTATTTAATAAAAAAGGTAAAAGCAAGTCAGAGCAAGAGTTTCGAAATCTTATTTTATGTATAATCAACACTAGGTTATCAACTGAGAAAATTTTAGAGAGTATTAAGATTGGCAAAAAAAAATTAAATTGCCCTAAAAGATTAACTCTTTTAAGGATGTATAAAGAATATATTGAAGTATTTGATGAGATGTATGATAAATGGAATTCTCTTCGATTGATCGAAAAATTAAATGACTAAAATCTCATGAAGAAGAAAATAGGTTTCATAACAAAGCTTCCGTACATCATTATTTTTTTAGGCATTTTCCTAATGATCTACGCTGTATCAAAAGTGTTTTTTTTCTAATAATTATATTTATCTTTCATGTGACCATATCAAAGAAGCCGCTCCAAGTACACCAGCCTGGCCATCTAATAATTTTGACCTAATAATTTTTATTTTTCCTTTTTGTCCCTCTAACAAATTTTTATTCATTTCTTGTTCTGCATAATCAAAAATTCTTGAACCAGCATTACTATAACCACCATAAAATATAAAGGCCTCTGGGCTTAATAATGTCGCCACATTAGATAAACCTCTACCCAACATTTTACCTGTGTAAGAATAAATTTTAATCGCAATTTTATGATTTTCATCATAAGCCATATCCAAAATCTTTCCTGCCTCTTTTCTATTACGTAATTTTCTTAATAGATTACTTTCTGGATATTTAATCATCATTTGATCAATTGTCTTATTGATACCATTAGCAGAAACATAAGATTCAAGACAACCTTTATTTCCACAATTACACCTGCGGCCATCATTTTCAACAACGATGTGTCCCATCTCTCCTGCAAAACCATCATATCCATAAATTAGTCTATTATTTGCATATATACCGCTCCCTAATCCCGTACCAAGTGTTATCATGACAAAGTCATTCATTTTTTTAGCAGCACCATAGGATTTTTCTCCTATAGCTGCAGCATTGGCATCGTTCGTTAGTAATACTTGTGATGCGAATTTTTTTTCTAAAATTGATTTTATACTAATAGTGCCCCAATTTAGGTTAGGAGGACTTTCAATATTCCCTGTGTAATAATTTCCATTTGGAGCACCTATGCCGATACCCTTTAGATTTTTAGTTGAATTTGCATCCAAAAAATCATTAAGATGTTTTTCTAACCTATTTAAAAGGTTATAAATAGGTTTATCTCCATTAGTAGGAATCTGATCATAATAGATTATTTCACCTTTTCTATTAATAAAGCCATAAACAGTGTTTGTTCCTCCTATGTCAATCCCCATAACAAAATCATTTACCATGTTTTTCCTTTGAAATTAAGAATGTTAAAATTCAATCAGCAGTTTATAATACGATCATGAGTTCATTTAAAAAGGAGTCATTTTAACTCTGAACCCTGCCTTATTTTCATATCTATGATTGGAGCTTCATTAGGCTCCCTCTCAATGATTACTGTTTTTATCATTTTAGTTACCGCACCGTAATTATCAGTTACCTGCAATTCAAAAGTATACTCGCCTGGAGTACCCTCAAAACTGACCTTTGATCTAAATACATTTGGACTAAGAACTATTGGTGGACCAGATATTTGATTCCATTTAAAATTTATTTCATCAACAGCATCTGGATCATAGGATCCTGATGCATCTAAAATTACAGGATATGTATTTGTCGATGGTAAACCATCATGCTCTACTTTTAACCTTAATTTATTTCTTTCAATTTTAGCCATATTTTTAAGCTTTTCTCTTTTTTTCTGATTTTTCTTTTGAGTAACATTTATATTATTCATATAATCTTTCTTATTTACGGGAATCACTTTATTTTCAATACTGCGTAAATAAGTCAGCAAAAAAGCAGTTGACAATAGGATGAATATAGTAATTTTGTTCCTCAATAGTTGACCTTCACTTTTAAATCTATTTCAAATCTAAAATTATCCTATTTAAATCAGATCCAATAAAAGAGGGATTTTGTGTTTTTCCACCAGCGATTAAAGCTGAATATTCAGGCACCTTCCGATAAACATAATCCACCAACTCTCCTAATTGAATTATTCTATCGCCATCATCCGCATTGCCGGATAAACCTTTAAGTAATGAATAAGTAAATATACTGTGTTTCTTGTCTCCATATATCTGTGAATTTTCTCCGTTTGAGGAGGATTTTAAAATAGAAATTTTTTCAGAAAAACTTTTAAAATTCCAAATGTTACCTTTAGAAGATTCTGGATTTATATAAGTTATATCTAAGAATACTGTTACTGATTTTATATTTTTTAAAACACAAAGAGTTGAAATATTTTCTAATAGATCCTCTAGACTGTATTTGGAGACATTACGGTTTGCCTTGACGTCTTTTGGTAGTAGAAAAGGATTCCCATTTATCCATTCTCCATATCCACGATAGTAAAGATAAATATCAACCTCTTCAATGGAGGAATACTTTTCGGCAGTAATTATCCTTTTTCTTAAATCACCCTGGAAAGGATCGAAAATATTTATAAGGTCATTTCCTGTTGGCCCACCCTCCATTTGCCATGTTTTTGAAGGCAATAGTTGAAAGTCTGATAACCCAAAAGTTTGTTTAAAGTATTTCCTTATGACTTCACTATCTCTAGAAGCATAATTCAGTGGTTTATAGTTTAAATCATCATAAAACTCTGTAGCCAATATAATTGCCAACGCGTTTGGATTTTTTTTACCCAATGGCACTCTTCTGTCAACATCAACCTCTCCCAACTCATCTGGATAATAATCTACATTATCTGTTCCAATTGATTGGGCAGTTAAATTTGCAGGTGATCTATATTGTCTCATTGTCTCTAAATCTAATCTTACTGGATTTGTATTACCTAAATAATCAGTAATCTCCAAATCTATCGAAAAGTTATTTTCCTTACTTAGAATGGGTATTTGGACATCAATAAATTCTCCAGGATTAAAATTTGATAAAGTTATAATCCCTTTAAAACCTGGAGTAATAAATGATCGATTTTCATTCACTAAAATATTAACAAAGTCTGTTCCTCCTTCACCAACATTTTGGATTCTAAGAGTAAGCATAACTTTTTCGTTTAATGGAACATAGTGTGTTCCAAAATCATTTGAAATTGAATAGTCTGCGATTATCATTTTCGGTGGAATCATTGATTTTGTTTCAATATTAAACATAAACTTCTCATCAAGGAGGATACCTTCTTTTGATGATAGAATTAATTCAATTTTATTATTACCGCTTTTAACTGGTAGTAAAGCTTGAATGTTAAAGTCTAGGAATTTTATTCTACCTGCATCTAAGGTGTCTAATATAACAGGATTTCCTAAAATCAGATTTTCGTCTAATGTCTCAGATAAAATTGATGCAATAACATTATGAGCCGGACTTTGACCATTATTGAATAGTGCAATTTGAATACTTGCAGCCTCTTCGGCATCAAGTAAACCATTTCCGGAAGGTTCAAAGAGTGTTACCCTCTGAATTTTAAAATTTGGCGGATCAAAAGAGATATTACACGCAGGCAATGAATAATCTGTTTCTTCACCATCTCCATCTACAGCAGTAATTAAGTAACAATGATCCGAAGCATAATCGAGTGATTTTATTGTGTGTTGATTGTTTTTTTCATTAGCCTTTAAAATAATTGAATCCTTATTTACCTTTTCATATACATTATAAGATATAGCTCCTATTACTTCGTTCCAATTTAAATGCATGGATTCAATGTCTGGATCAGCAATTACTCCTGATGGAATTTTTAAAGCAACTTTGGTACAATGAACATTTGAAAGTTCACTTTCAAGACCATATTTATCCAAGCATGAGATAGAATAACAAAAACTTTCACCAGGTAACATATTGTCAACAAAAAAGGAATTATTAACAGTATCGATTAAAGCATCATCTCTATATATTTTATATGATTGGGCTAAACTAATCTCATTCCAAATTAATGTTATATTCGATTTATCTTTTATGGAGGATAATATTGGAGCCTCTACAAAATCATGAGTAGTGTACTTTACTTCAATAGAAGGTTCACTGATACTATTTAGATTATCTACTGATTTAATTTGAAAATAGTAATCTTTACTAAATTCTAGGTCCTTTAAAAAATATTCAGATTCTTGCGTTTTTGCTATTTTATTCCCATTTTGAAATAAAATATATGACTTCGCTCCTTTTACATCTCCCCAATCAAAGTTAAAGCTGTTTTTTATTATCGCGACTTTTATATCTCTAGGAGGTTTAGTGGGTGCACTTAAACAGATATCCTTTGACATTTCACCCTTAAGATTAAAATTACCAAGTGCTTGAATTTTATAACAAAACTCCACTCCAGGATATATCTCTTTATCAAATCGATTTTTTTTTCCTCTATAAATTTCAATATCGTTTTCATATAACACATATTCATTAGCCTGTCTTATGTCATTCCAATTAAATGAAACTTTACCTGGTTTAATATCGAAAGTGATGTTTCTAACCTTTAAAATTGGATCAAAATCGGTTGGATTTTTATTATCGAACAAATAACATTTAACTGGCTTAATCTCATTCTCTAAAACAATTCGAAGAATAAGATCTCTATTTCTTGTTTTTCTTGGGTTAAGTTTTATCCTTTTGACTTCTTTTAATTCATGTTTAAAAAGAATGTAATAAAAGTTTGGTTCGATGTCCTCAAAGGAAAATTTTCCTTTTCTATTTGAAGTTGTTTCAGCAAGTACTTCGTCTTTTAGATTTCTTAAAGAAATTTGAGCTTTTTTTAAACTTTTTCCATTATCATCAGTTACTGCTCCAGTGATATCGACATTCTGACTGAATAAGTTATTTAAAAAAATATAATATACTATAAAGCTAAGGTAAATACTTCTCGAAAAAAAAGAACTCATCCTTAATATTTTTTACATCAAGGTAATCTATATAATACTCTATCTGGATTAGATGAGTATAGCAATGGAGTTTGGGGTAAATCTTTATACAGTTGAGTTGTTTTGTCTTTCACATTTTTGTTTACGAAGTCATGTAATTCAGATACAGTAATTTCCTTGTCTCCATTATCAGCAGCACCTTTTAGACCTTGAAGAAGGTAATAGGTAAAAATACTGTTTGATGATTCCTTTGAATCATATGATAACTGATTGATATCGGATGCAAAAAATGCTGTAATCGATGATGGTGGTTGAATCTCTTTTGGAAACTTTGACAATATTGGTTCTTCTTTACCTTTTTTCTTTTTCTTCTTTTTCTTCTTTTTCTTCTTTTTTGCATTATCGTCATCATTTTGTTGCTTTTTTAGATTCTGATCAAAAGATTCATTATTGAAATCTACATCCATAAAGAGTGTAATATTATCTATTTGCTTAATTTTTTGCAATCTCTCAAGATTCTCATATATTTTTGATATTGGAAAGAAGGTGTGCTCTTTATTGGGATCTGCATCATAAGGGATAAGAACCTTTTCTTTTTTATATGTGGTACCTTCTCCACTATAATATACTATTAGATCAATTGATTTTTTTTCTGAATATTCAAGTAGTGATGTTATTTTCTTTTTTATGTATCCAAAATCTGGATCAAAAATAGTTGAGAATTCATCGCTTGTAATTCCATCATCAAACAACCAAAATTGACTGGGAATAAGAGAATGATCTTTTAAATCGAATAGATCCTTAAAGTATTTTCTCATTATTTGAACATCTTTTTTTGTGGATTCTTGAAACTTTATTTGGGGATCATAATATTTCCTATTTCCAAGAACAATTCCCAATACCTCATTTTCAATATCTACTTTTGGCACGTTTAGTTCTAATTCGGTTTCATTTATCTCTTTACTGACAACAATATCTGATGGATATGGAGTTTCATAAACAATCATTTGATCAGGAGATTTATATTGTTTCATTGTTTCCAAATATAAAGGAATAGTTTTACGTGTCTCAAAATAATCATACAGTTCAAGGTATAGTGTAAACTTTTCTTCTCTACTCAGAATTTCAAATTTAAAGTCAACATATTCACCCGCATTTAAAAATTTTAATTGATGCAACTCATCAACGTCTTCAGATATAAATGATGAATCTCTCCGAAATTTCACACTAGCAGTATCACTTTTCCCTTCAGACAAATTTTGAACACGTACATAAATCAAGGCAGTTTCATTTTTTGGAATGTAACTTTGCCCCCAATCATTAGATATACTAAAATCAGTTACAACCAAGTTTGGTGGTTGGACTTCAAGTGTATTAAATGAAATTGTATCTGGCTCAAGATCTTCACCAGTGAATTCCTCAACAAAAAACTTAAAAAATCTTCTCTGAGTTTCTACTTTTAATTTAGCATATAAGGAAAATTGAATTGTCAATGTATCTCCTATATCAAGTACAGGTACCATTGATACAGAGTCAATTTTTAAAGATGATGTCATGGTTTCACCTAGAGGCTTCAACCAAGGTTTCAATTCTCTAGCTGGACTTTTACCATCATTTACTATTTTATAAATCAACCAAGCATTTTCTCTTCCATCTAATTGATTATTTCCTGAACTCTCAACAAAGGTTCTTTCAATAAGGGTTAAATGAGGAGGAGGCAATACCCATCCACACATCACAGGCGATAATGGTCCTTCATCACCGTCAGCATCAACACAAGAAACTTGATAACAATATTCTGTATCAAATTCAAGGTCTTGATGCTGAAAAAAGTTACCTTTAGTTTTCGAAATTAATTTTAATGAATCGTTTTCTTTATCAACAGAATAAATATTATACTGAACAGCACCTATCATATATTTCCATCCAAAAAGTACCCTTTTCACATCTCCAGTGACAGATAATAACTTAGGAAAGTTTACAAACAATTTTTTACACTCTTTATTTGAAGCAGGACTTTCAGTTCCATATTTATCAACTACTTTAACAAGGTAACAATGATATTTTCCTGCTGGGACATAATCTTCGAAAGTTGTGTCTTGAGTTTCATCTAAAATTTCATCATCTCGATAAATTCTATAAGAA
>CACLYL010000018.1 GCA_902611135.1 uncultured Fidelibacterota bacterium
ATCGGAAATTAGATATTTATCAACCTGGTTTAAAGTTGAATTGAAGGAAACAAAGTCATGAACATAGCTAAAGTTCCGTTTTGTTCCGCCTGGAATAACTCCCTCTCTAGCCAAACTTTTTGTAGATGGTAAAAATTGGATTTTTGAATATTCTATAGTTGCAGTTAATTGACTATTTTCGCAAACCTCTTTCAAATGTCCTAAGAGTCCAAAACCTGATATATCGGTCACGGCGTTTGGATTAAAATTCTCTAATATATCCGCAGCATGTTTATTTAAACTTTTCATCGAGTTTGAGGCTGTTTTTATATCCTCACTAGATACCAATCCTCTTTTAATTCCGGATGCAATAATTCCAGTTCCTAATGGTTTGGTTAGTAAGATAACATCACCCTCTTTAGCCTCAGAATTTTTCCAAACCTTATTCCCGTTTATTTCGCCAGTAACAACTAATCCGTATTTAGGTTCCTCATCATCAACTGAGTGGCCACCAACTATTGGGATATCTGCTTCTTTTGCCTTGTCAATGCCACCTTGAAGTATACTTGTTAAAACCGATTTTGGGAGTTTATTAATCGGAAATCCAACTATATTCAAGGCGAACAAAGGTCTTCCGCCCATTGCATATATATCTGATAAAGAATTCGATGCCGCTATTTGGCCAAAATCATAAGGATCGTCAACGATAGGTGTAAAAAAGTCTACAGTTTGAATAATTCTTTTGCCATTTGATAATTCAACTACAGCTGAATCATCTGAAGTCTCAAATCCAACTTTAACCGTTTTAAACTTTGGTGTTTTAAGGTTGCTCAATACTTGAGCAAGGTCATTAGGACCTATCTTACATGCTCATCCAGCTCCATGGCTTAATGAGGTAAGTTTTACATGCTTTTCTTTCATTTTATTTTTATCTTTTTATGCTTCATCTTCAGCAAGTGCGATGAAGCCATCATCTGGTTTAATTGTAAATTCTTTTTCTTTTGAGGGTATTAATTTAATACCAAACATCTTTTCTCTATTTTTTTGCTCATCATAAATTTGTAGGCCAATTATCACCTCTTTCCTTAACAAAGCTGCTTGAACACATTCCCCATATGCAACTTTAATTGGCTTATTATCTTTGAAGTTAAAATAGTAAGTCGCAGGCTTTATGTAAAGTTCACTGCCTTCTGATTGGAAAAGGTCGTCATAAACATCTAGAGCTAGAGGTTCTTCTGATACCTGGGCCATAATCTGAGAAACAAATTGATTAGAAACCATGAAATCTTCAACACCGCTATTTAAAATAATATCAATATTATCACTGTCCATTACCTCTGTGATGAGTTTTGGCCATTCATTTGACTGGGACTTTTTCAATATTTGCCTTATCCTTACAAGTAGTGATATCACATAGGCGTCCATTTCTTCAATGGTTGTACCGCTTGGCGATAGTATCAATAGGCTATTAAATGAAATCGGATTAATCTTAGTTAGAGAGTTGAGGTTGTTTAGATCAATTTTATTTATTGTTATTAATATAGTAGGATGCTCTATCTTTAGATTGCTTAATAAATCATCCATTTCAGCTCCTTGCTCAGATACGTAGCAGTGAATTTCAGAATTTTCAGGAATGTAGGTACACAACCTTTCGATAATGATTTTAGTTTTGGGTGTCCAGTTCAGGATTGCGACTTTTTGCGGATTATATTCTTGCTTTATAATTGGTATTTCTGAAGTTGAAGGGCTAAATACAGGTTCATCAAAGAAGTGTATCGTAGAATCATCTTCTGCAAAAATTATTAATTCATCACCATCTAAAATTTCAGTGGCTGCTGGGGGGTTTAAAGTAATTTGCCCACTCCTATTATGAATACCAATGGGAGCGCTGCTTTTAAAGTGGTTAATACTTTTACCAAATGTAAGATTTTCTCCCCATCCAGCTTCTGGCTCAAAAAAATAAAATTCGTTCCCATCAAAACCAACCATATCACTGTAAACTACCGACAACCCATTTTGGCTCAGGGCTAATTGAGCTATCATGCGAGATAAAACACTTACCTCGTTTAAAGCTTTTACGCTGCCTTCAGATATGTTTTCTGCTAGGTCGCGATCTCTGTCTGAATGTATTTCGCAAGTAATTGGAGGATGCATTTTGCCTTTGCAAACTGCGATTATGGACATGATAGATTTCAAAACCATTGCGTCAGCCAATTTAAGTTCTTTTTTAGATCTCCAACTTGCTGCACTGTTCATAATAATAACAGATTTAGCTTTATTGGCATTAACCTTTCTAAGGTTGTTTATGTTGGTTTCAACACCTGACCTTGTAATAACACGGGTAGTTTGGAATTCACTAATATTATCACGAATGATATTATCCATAGTTTCTTTATCTTGATCTGCAAGAATAACAATTGCAGCATCAACCTCAGACTCATTTGCTTCAATCAATTCACGAATGATTTCCAATATTCTATCTCCGAAACCTAAAATGATAGTATGATCATTTTCTAGGACCATACTTCTTCCTCTACGCAGCTCAGCAAGTTTAGCTTCAAATACACTAGTTATAAAGGCTACGGTACTAGAAAATAAAACAAGACCTACTAGTACTCCCACTATTGACGTAAGCTTAGCTACCCAATTACTATCTCCATCAGTTTCAGCAGCAGATCCTTCAATAATAGCAACATAAACTCTCCATGGTATTTCAAACCAGCTAGATAAAGTTTCATCAGGCAAGATAAAATTTGCTATAATTCGAATAAATAGAATTAGCAAAAACCCTAAAGAGAAAAGGACCATCAATGCTAAAAATATTGATGAACTCCCTTTTGACATGAAATTATCAATCCGATATCTTATTTTATCATTGAAAGAGTAGTTAGTATTTTTCATTGTACCTTGATAATAATCTTAAAACTTGAAGGTTAAAGTTGGTGGTTAAACTTAATAAAAATTATCTATCACATCACTTAATTAAGGCAAAATTATTAGCATTTATAGATATTTGGTACGAATGTGATTGTAATATGATAGTTTTATTAAATAACTTTGAAGGCTTTGATTAATAACCTTCGGGGAACTACAAGATAGATTATGGGAAAAACATTCAAAACAATCGATGAAGCTGTCATAAGATTTGCTGGAGATTCAGGGGATGGGATGCAGTTAACAGGCGGTCGCTTTACAGAAACGACAGCCATAGTGGGAAATGATCTTAGCACTTTACCTGACTTTCCTGCAGAAATTCGAGCTCCTGCTGGCTCACTTGCAGGCGTAAGTGCGTTTCAAATAAGATTTTCATCAAAAGATATCCATACTCCAGGTCACAGGCCCGATGTTCTGGTTTCTATGAACCCTGCAGCCCTCAAAGTACACCAAAAAGAAATTATTCCTGGTGGAACAATCATTGCAAACACTGATGCATTTACGAAAAAAAATCTAAATTTCGCTGGTTATGAAAATAATCCTATTGAAGATGGTACATTAGATGACTATTTTACTGTTATTCCCATTGAGATGAACAAAATGGTTAAGGCAGCCTGTGAAGGTATCGATTTATCACCAAAACTTGTTGCTAGAACGAAAAATTTATTTGCACTAGGTGTTCTATTTTACATGTACGACAGGCCTCTAGATGCAACTGAGAAGTGGCTAAGAAAAAAGTTTAAAGGTAAAGATGCCATAATAGAGGCAAATACCAAGGCATTAAATGCAGGCTATAATTATGGTGATACCACAGAATTATTTACCACACGGTATAAGGTTGAAAAAGCTGTTTTACCAAAAGGTACTTATCGCAATATAAATGGTAATTATGCCACCTCGCTCGGTCTATTAGCAGCTTCAGAAAGATCTGGTCTGGATATATTTTATGGCGGATATCCTATAACACCAGCTAGTGATATTTTGCACACTCTAGCTTCGTGGAAACATTTTGGAGTTCAAACATTTCAGGCAGAGGATGAAATTGCTGGAATAATGTCAATAATCGGTGCAAGTTTTGCAGGAAAATTGGGGGTAACTGCAACTTCAGGACCTGGAATCGCACTAAAGGGCGAAGCTATGGGCTTAGCCGTAATAACTGAACTACCCATGGTTATAATTAATGTTCAACGTGGTGGTCCAAGCACCGGTCTTCCAACCAAAACTGAACAATCTGATTTAAATCAAGCGTTTTATGGCCGCAACGGAGAGGCCCCAATGCCAATAATCGCACCCTCAACTCCTGGTGATTGCTTTTTGGCAGCGTATGAGGCATGTAAAATAGCCATAAAGTACATGACTCCAGTTTTTTACCTCTCTGATGGATATTTAGCAAATGGATCAGAACCTTGGAAAATACCACAGATCAAGGACTTGGACCCAATTGAAGTCAAATTTTCAGATAAACCAAATGAGGGTGATAGTTTTCTTCCTTACAAAAGAGATGATAAAACCTTATCAAGGCCATGGGCTTTGCCTGGAACTCCTGGTCTAGAACACAGATTAGGAGGTATAGAAAAAGAGGAAAACACGGGGCATGTGAACTATGATCCAGACAATCATCATCGGATGACAGAATTAAGAAAAGAAAAAATTGCTAGGGTTGCTAGTGATATTGGTAAAACCAAAATATATGGAGATTCAAAGGGCGATCTTTTGATACTAGGCTGGGGTGGGACATACGGAGCATGTAGATCTTCAGCTGAAACTTTAAGAGAGGAAAATTACAAAGTATCTCATGTGCAACTTAGATGGATAAATCCCTTTCCATCAGATTTAAAGAGTATATTGAGTAATTTTAAAAACGTTTTAATCCCAGAGATAAATATGGGGCAATTAATTAAGCTTATCAGATCTGAGTTTTTAGTTGATGCCAAAGGGTTAAATTTGGTTAGAGGAAAGCCAATCGGTGCACCCGTTATTACTGAAAAAGTTAAAGAAATATTAGGATAAAATATGGAGCAGACAAATACAATACAATTTACCAAAAAGAATCTGGAATCCGATCAGGCTGTTAGATGGTGCCCTGGTTGTGGAGACTATGCAATATTATCTCAAACACAAAAAACAATGCCAGATTTTGGTCGAAAAAAAGAAGAATTCGCGTTTATTTCTGGGATAGGGTGCTCAAGTAGATTTCCATATTACATGAACACATATGGCTTTCACTCAATACATGGAAGAGCGCCCGCAATTGCGAGTGGGGTCAAAATAGCGAACCCTGATTTATCTGTTTGGGTGGTTACCGGAGATGGAGATGGATTATCTATTGGTGGAAACCATTTTATGCATGCTCTACGCAGAAATATGGATCTTAATATTATGATGTTCAATAATAGAATTTATGGCCTAACTAAGGGGCAGTATTCTCCAACATCGAAAGTAGGACATGTCACTAAAGCAACACCAAATGGATCAATTGACATTCCTCTAAACCCTCCTTTATTGGCTTTAGGAGCTCAAGCAACTTTTGTTGCAAGAACCATAGATAGATGGCAGAAGCATTTATCAGAGATGATGACTAGGTCTTACAATCATGATGGTGGTTCAATCATAGAGGTTTATCAAAATTGTAATATTTTTAATGACGGCGCATTTGAGGAATACACTGGTAAGGAAAAGTTTGATAATGTAATTGAACTAAAAAATAATGAACCTATGTTATTTGCTCGAGGAACTAAAGGAATTAAAATGGATGGGTCTAATCCTGTTGTTGTTGATATGGAAAAACATTCAGTTGATGAAATTCTTATTCATGATGAGACAAATCTAAATCAAGCATTGATAGTTGCCAATTGGACTTCTCACCCTGTTCTTCCTGAACCTATTGGTGTTTTATATTGTATCGATAAACCTACTTACAATCAAGAAATGGTAAATCAAATTGAAAATGCAAGGAAAGTTAGAGGCAAGAGAAGCGTACAAGATTTACTAAATGTCGGTGATACGTGGACTGTAAGTTAAAATGAATACTCGCACTGAGCGAGATAGTATTGGTACTATTGCTGTACCTTCAAATAAATATTACGGCGCTCAAACCCAGCGCTCAATAAACAATTTTAAGATTGGGAATGAGCGTTTTCCAAGGGATTTTATTCAAGCATACGGAATCCTCAAAAAAGCAACAGCCACCGCAAACTTCAAAAACAAGAATCTTAGTAATGAAATATATAAATCAATTATTAAGGCAATTGACGAAGTTATTGTAGGAGAACTAGATGAACATTTTCCACTGGTAATCTGGCAAACTGGTAGTGGGACTCAAACAAATATGAATTTTAATGAGGTTATTTCAAACAGAGCTATTGAAATAATGGGTGGAGAATTAGGCAGTAAAGATCCTATTCATCCAAATGATCATGTTAATATGAGTCAATCAACAAATGATACATTCCCCTCTGCGATAAATATCGCAGCAGTTTCATCTGTCAAGAGTAGATTGATTCCTGAATTAAAGATGTTGAATGATGCTCTTAATGAAAAGTCAAAGGAATTTGAAAAAATCATTAAGTTGGGTCGAACGCACCTTCAAGATGCGACACCTTTAAGTTTAGGACAAGAATTTTCAGGTTATGCTACTGCAATTAATAATGGTATAAAACGTTTAGAAAATGCTTTGGATCATTGTTTTGAATTGGCAGTTGGAGGAACCGCAGTAGGTACAGGAATCAACTCAATAGAAGGGTTTGGAGAAGCAGTTTCTTTAGAGGTCTCCAAAATAACGAAACTCCCTTTTAGGTCTGCCTCAAATAAATTTGAGGCGCTTGGTGGTCAAGATAGCATAGTAGAACTATCGGGTGCTTTGAAAGTGGTATCAGTTTCACTTTTTAAAATTGCTAATGATATTCGTTGGCTTTCGAGTGGTCCAAGATCAGGAATTGGTGAAATAAATATACCTTCAAATGAGCCAGGATCATCAATAATGCCAGGTAAAGTAAATCCCACTCAATGCGAAGCCTTAACAATGGTATGTACACAAGTTATCGGTAATGATACAACAATTGCAATGGCTGGAGCATCAGGTAACTTTGAATTAAATGTATTCCGGCCTGTATTAGCATATAATATACTACAGTCAATTAAGCTCTTATCTGAGGGTGTTTCTTCATTTAATAAAAATACGGTAAAAGGTATAGAGCCAAACATAGAGAAAATAAATTATAACTTATATAACTCGTTAATGCTTGTAACTGCTTTAAATCCTCATATCGGTTATGATAAGGCAGCAGAGGTCTCGAAAAAAGCCTTCAAAGAGAATATAAGTCTTCGTGAAGCAATTATTATTCTAAATTACATGTCTGGAGAGGACTTTGATAAATTGGTGAAACCTGAAAATATGATTTCTCCATCAAAAAAGATTTGAATAATAGCAACCTTAATGCTTTTATAAATATATAGTGATGGCTTTTCTAAAAAGTTTTAAAGGAATAGTATTAACCTCCTTAATGATTACTACTCTGGGAATTTTTGGAGTGCTAGCCTTACTATACTTATTGTCAAAAGATCTCCCTTCTTTAGAGCAATTAGAAAATTATGACCCAGACTTAGTAACCCGAATTTATAGTTCTGATGGTATGGTTTTAAACGAGCTTTTCGTACAGAAGCGTGTTTTCATTGAACTTGAAAAAATACCATTTCATATGCAGAATGCAATTATAGCATCTGAGGATAGACGGTTTTACAAACATTGGGGTCTATCTATGAGAAGTGTGGCTAGAGCGATTTTAATCAATACTCTGGCGATGAGTTACCGCCAAGGTTTTTCTACTTTGACTCAACAATTAGCAAGAAACTTGTATAAATCTATAGGGTTTGAAGACAGCATTTTTAGGAAAATTAAAGAGGTAATCACAGCCGTTCAAATTGAAAGAACATACACTAAAGATGAGATACTTGAAATGTATTTAAATACTATCCATTTTGGTCATGGTACTTATGGAGTTGAAGCCGCATCTAAACGTTTTTTCGGACATAGTTCAACTGAATTAAGCGTGGATCAATCTGCTTTATTAGTTGGATTGCTGCCCTCTCCAGCAAATTATTCTCCAATAAATTATCCTGAAGTTTCAATCCGTAGAAGAAATACAATATTAAGATTAATGAGAGATCAGGAGTTTATTAATAGGGAAGAATATCAATATAATAGATCTAAATCTTTAGAATCTGTTCAAGGGCAAGTAAAAAGAGGAATGGCCCCATACTTTACTGAATATGTTAGAAGAACGTTAGAAACGTTAGATGAAGAACTTGAAATAAATATCTACAGAGATGGTCTTAAAATTTATACAACTTTAGATTCTCGTCTCCAAAAAATCGCTGAAAGGTCCGTAATGCGCTCAATCAGAGAGGACCAAGATAGGTTGAATAAGAGACTTTACGGTGATGAAAACAGAGATGAGTTTGAAAAATTAGCTTATCTTACTATTCATTCCGAAGATACTATAAAGATGATGTTAAATGGAGAGATGCAACTTTACCAAGATTTAAGAGATAAGTTGTTAGTTCAATGTGCTTTTGTAGCCTTAGATCCAAAAACAGGTAGAATACTTGCCATGGTAGGTGGGCGTCCTGATTATCACGATCAATACAACAGAGCTGTTCAAGCGAAAAGGCAACCCGGTTCGGTTTTTAAACCATTTGTATATACTACTGCATTAGATAATGGCTACCCTGTAACAGAGCAATTACTAAATCAACCAGTAGTATTGAATATTCAGAATATGGATGGAACGTGGGTAAAATGGAAGCCTCAAAATTATGATGGTAGTACAGGTGGGTTGACTACATTAAGAGAAGGATTGAGAAAATCGATGAATTTAATTTCAGTTCGGATGGTACAACAAGATATTGCTCCTGCAGAGCAGGTCAAACAGACTGCAAAAAGAATGGGAATTAATACTGAAATTCGGGCAGTAGATGCATTAGCTCTAGGAACCTCTGAGGTTTTTCCAATTGAGATAGTATCTGCATATGCAGCTTTAGCAAATAAAGGAGTTTATTCAAAACCCTTTGCAATAACAAAAATCGAGGATCGATATGGCAATATATTAAAAGAATTTTTTCCAGATAGAAAAGAAGTTCTCAGTGAAGAGACGTCTTTTTTAATGACTAGTCTAATGCAAACAGTTATGGACAGAGGTACTGGAGGTAGTGCACGATGGAAATATAAGTTTAATAGACCTGCTGCAGGTAAAACCGGTACCACCCAAGGATGGAGTGATGCTTGGTTTGTTGGGTACACTCCACAAATTGCAGCAGGATGTTGGTATGGTGTTGATGATTTTAGAGTCCCACTAGGGCCAGGTCAAGATGGTTCAAAAGCTGCGTTGCCCGCGTGGGCTAGGTTTATGAAAAGCGCTCATGATACTCTAGATTTACCAATGCAAAAGTTTGAAAAACCAGATTTAATAAAAAGGAATCAAATTTGCTCAGTTACAAAGAAAAAACCATTACCAGCATGTCCTATAGAAAAAGAAATTTATAAAGTTGGTACAGAGCCGACTCAGGCATGCAAGATACATAGAACGTTCTAATGCTCATCAAGAATAAGTTTAAAACTTGGAACTTTGTTATCGATATAGCATGAACTTTTTAATAATAAACAAGCTTCCTCTAACCTTTTCTTGTTTGAATTGAATACGCGAAATAATTTTTCTCCATTAATAACATTATCTCCAATTTTATTTATAAATTGTATCCCAGCAGTATAATCTAAAATAGAATCTGTATATTTATAACCACACCCGAGCTCAACTAATGCCCATCCTATTCTTTCAGTATTGAACTTATTTATGATGCCACTTTTATCTGTAAAAATAAATTTCTGATATTTTGGCCTGTTGATTTCTGTATAATTATCTATAGTACCTTTTTGTAGCTTAACAAGTTTATTAAACCTCTTCAGAGCAGATCCACTTCTCAATACTTGTTCTTGTAATTTGATTCCCTCATCTAAGTTCTTTGCTTTACCAGCTTGAATTAAAATTTTAGCTCCTAATATTAATGTTAGCTCTTTTAAATCACTAGGTCCATCATTTGATAAAGTTTTAATTGCTTCTTGAATTTCACAAAACAAACCAGCATAATCTCCCAAAGGTTGGTCCATAGATGAAAAAATAATATCAGTTTTTACTTTGAAACTATTTCCCACATCTTTCATTAATTTAGCAAGATTACGTCCTTCATCAATAGTCTTTAGAAAAGCTCCATTCCCAATTTTTATATCTAAAACAAGACCATTTATACCTTCAGAGATCTTTTTACTCATAATTGAACTACAAATAACCGGTAATGAAGGAATAGTTCCTGTAAGATCTCTCAATCTGTATATCTTTTTATCTGCGGGACAAATTTCATTAGATTGTGAAATAATTGAGCTGTTGTTCTTTAAAATAATTTTTTTAAAACTTTTAAGACTTTGATTTGTATTAAATCCGGGTATTGATTCTAATTTATCAATTGTGCCTCCAGTGAAGGCTAAGCCCCTGCCTGCAATCATGGGGACTTTTATATTTAAAGATGCTAAGATAGGTACTAAAATTAAAGAAGTTTTATCACCAATTCCCCCTGTGCTATGTTTGTCAGCAACAAAGAAATCTGAATCTTTAAAATTAATAGTAGATCCAGAATTTATCATAGTTTCTGTAAAAGCATACAATTCTCTTTTATTTAAACCCTTAAAATAAATAGCCATCAAGAGTGATGCCATTTGAGCATCAGAAACCTTGTCCTCAAGGTAAGATGATATAAACCATTTTATTTCATCTTTTGAAAGTAAAATTCCATCTCTTTTTTTTGAAATTATATCTGATGGAATCATTATTTTCTTAATAAAAAAATCAATTTTGGAACTTTTTCTTTAATTGTGATGATGTTAAAGTATATTGCGAATAATAAAAAGATTGCATTTGGAGACCACATACAAATTAAAGCAGGGACTTTGTTTCTATCAGCTAATTCTTCCCCTCCAATAAGCATCAAGTAATAGATGAGAAAAAAACCAAAGCTCAGCAAAATGCTGATAGAAAAACCGCCCTTTTTTGCTAAGATTCCAATAGGAACTCCTATTAAAACAAATAAGATACAAGCAAATGGGATAGAGTATTTTTTATAAATTTCAACTAAATATTTATTTTTTCCTTTCATGTAACTTTTTAATAAAGAATATTCATTTTTTATTTGTCTTTCAAAGTTACGAATTGTTCGTTTTTTCCTATTTATTTGAGCTTTTGATAAGCTTGAATCTTGAGTTAAATCAATTTGAATATTATCAAGGATATAATTTCCTTCATCAAAAGTTTTGGGTAATAAACTATCACTGGTTGTTTTATAAAAAATTCCTTCAATTCTAGATTTTACCACATTGATTCTTTTATTATAACTTGCTACTTTCTCTTTGATCATGGGGATAGTCATTTCTCTATCGGTACGATTTGAAGAGTCTCGCCTATTTAGTAAAATATTATCAGCTGGAATTTTAATATTATGTTTTTTGAAAATAATTCTTCTGTAATTACTATACTGGTCATTCTCTAATTCATGAATTTCACCATTATATAATGTTAGTAAAAAGGCATTAGATAAGGTGTTTATATTACCAGTTTTTGCATAAATACTAACTTGGGACTTCTCATTAACTTTTGAAAATATTCTAACATCAGACATTAGACCTTTTGATTTACCACCAATAATAATATTGTAATTTGGCAGTGCATCAATAAAAATGCCGGGTTCAATATTCATCATTGGTCTTTTTTTATAAATGTCTCCTGATAAAAGCCTTGCTTTAAAGTTCATTTCAGGTAGTATATAATTATTAAACAAAATAAGTATAAACGTAATAAATATTCCAAAAAATAGTGGCGAGATCATTAATGAATAGTAACTAATTCCAGATGACTTTAGTGCATCAATTTCATTGTCCTCTGACATCCTACCAAAAGTCATTAGAGATGTCAAGAGAACTGCCATTGGAACTGAAAGCGCAATTATCCATGCAAGGTTTAAAAATAAATATTCAATAATTATCAAAAAATCTAACCCTTTACCAAGAAATCTATCTACAGCACGTATTAAAAAGTTAACAAAAAGTAAAAAAGTAATTATTAGAAGAGAGAAAATAAATGGTAATAACATCTCTTTTAATAAATATTTATGTAATACCTTCATGTTTTAATTTACAATATGATCATTATATAATTTTAATTTTAGAACAATTTATTTACTTCTGAAAAGTAAATATTAATCATATATTCTCACCCACCAAAATGCTTCATTAAGTGTGTATGGTGGGTGTAGCTCAGTTGGTTAGAGCACCTGGTTGTGGCCCAGGAGGTCGTGGGTTCAAATCCCATCACTCACCCTAGATATTACGGGGTATAGCGTAGTCCGGTTAACGCGCCTGCTTTGGGAGCAGGAGATCGGGAGTTCAAATCTCTCTACCCCGACACTGAGAGCAATACCAAGTTCCTCGTCATAAAAGCCTTGTCAAAACGATGAGGCTTTTTTGTTTCATATACTATCATAATTAATCAATAATACCCAAATAAAGGACACAAAAATGAAGGACACACTTTTTACACCCCTATAGGCGTATGAGCTTTTAAGTAGTAGTGTAAATCTCCCTTCCGCACAAAGCAGTCAAAAGAAAGTCTGAGGTTTAAACTTAATAATATAATCGCTAGATTGGAGTTATCTTGTAGGAGGGAATTTTAGTGCGTAAGTGTATTATTTTATTTTTAATTACAGGTATTTTATGGGCGCAAACTGATTTTGATAAATTAGTTTTGAAAGATGGTACTGAATATTTTGGAGAATATTCAAGAATTGAAGAGAGGGTAGTGTATTTCAAACAAAAAGAGGGATTGGCGTTTCAGCCAGTATTTATGAAACTAGTCTCTATTTTAGAATTAAAAGATGGTAGAGTACTTATAGATGAAGGCTTGTTAACAAAACAAACTACTTTAAACTCTGAACAATATGAAAAATTAACCAATGAAGAAAAAGCAGTTTTTATTGAAATTAAAGCTGTTTATGATGCAGAAAAAGAAGCAAAAAAATGGCTAGCTTACCCATTATTAACAGGTTGTACATTTGTTTCTTCAACTTTTGGCAGTCTAATAATTGGAGTAGAACCTTGGGAAAATATCCTATCAATAATAGGAATTAGCACGGCTAGTTTATTTGTTCCATATTATCGTTTTAAATATTTAGACAAAAACCAAAGTGCAAAAATAAGCTCTGAAAATATTGAATTATATAGAAGGATTTATTCTGAAGAATTTAAAAAGAGAAAGTCAAAGAACATTGTTAAGGGTTTTGGATTACTAGGTCTTACAGCTGCGGGAGGATTAGCTTTTTTCTTATCAACCTTTAAATTACAGATGTAATAATTGGTTTAATGTTGGGGTAGAAACATGTATTTAAAGTGTATTAGTTCCCAAAACTAACAGCGATACCTTATACCTCGATAATAAATGCCTTGCTTAATTGCGAGGCATTTATGTTTTATAGACCATCATATTTATTCATTACTAATCTAAATGGGTACACAAAAGTAGGGTACACACTTTTTACACCCCTACAGGCGTATGAGTTTTAAGTAGTGTTGTAAATCTCCCTTCCGCACAAAGTAGTCAAAAGAAAGTCTAATTTTATTTATATCTAATATGTAGTTTTAATAAATCTTTTAGGAGGGATTATTATTGAAAGTTGATAGACTTCATTCATTAGATGCAATGCGTGGAATTTTAATGTTATTAGGCGTTTATTTTCATCTCGCCTTTAATTATCGAGCTATTGAAAAGAATGGTCATATATTTTTTGGCTGGTTCACAGAACAAACACATTATTTTAGAATGCCTGCTTTTTTTATTCTAGCAGGATTTTTTGGTGCTTTACTTTTTTATCGCAGAGGTGCGAAGGAAATGATATTAAACAGATTTAAACGTATCTTTTTACCTTTAGTTATTTTTCTACCATTTATTCATGTCATCCAGAAATTGGGTGATAACTTTTCAAAGTTTCAGGAAGATAATCTTGGAATTTTCTACTCAATTAAAAGCACTTTTACAAAAACTTACTCTTTTTGGGAAATGGTTCCATTGGAGGGGACTCATCATTTATGGTTTTTAAACTTTTTATTTGTGATGTCTTTGGTCGTATTTATATCAAATAAAATTTTTGTTAAATCTAAAATAAATGATAAAGTAAAAAGTTTATTTTCTTTGTTGTTTAATAAACCACTTCTTGGATTATTTTTATTTTGTTTTTCGTTTGGAATATTAATGTCCTTGATGAATAAAAATACGACTCAAGGAGATGCACCTTGGTGGTCGTGGACTTGGTTTTTATCTTCCAGTGGAATTAAGTCTTTTATTGCATTTAGCTTTTTTTATTTCATTGGATGGCAAATATATCATCACAGAGATTCACTATCAAAATTAAAGATAAAAAGATATTTCCTTATAGGTCTCTTATATAATACGATGTTGTATTGGACACTTGGATTATTATTTAATATTGAAAACAGAAGTCAATATGATTATTGGAATTATAGTTTTGTAGATAATGGGGAAGTTTGGAATTGGATACCTATTGAAAAAAAAGACCATGACAAACAAAAAGTTACTTTCCTTGTTGATTTACCAACAGAACTAACCAATAAAAAAACGGATAAAGAGAAAGATATCTATGTAGTAGTGGCACCACCATGGGATAATCAACCTGGAAATAAAATGTTAAAGATTGAAGATAATAAATGGACAGCTAAAATCGAACTAAAAAGGGGTGTATACGAATATAGGTTTAGAGATGGATATTATAATAGTTGGGATGATGGAGGATGGGAAGATACGTTGTCAATGATGGTAATTAATGGATGTGGTTATGGTAAGTTTGGTAATCGAAAATTTCGTGTAGAAGATGAAGATATTACTTTAGGTGTTTTTTGCTGGTCAAAATGTTCAGATTGTGAGGGTAATCAAATCCCAAGTGCATTCTATAAAGAATCATTAAAAAGTATTTCTGTTAAAAAAGCATTCATCTTTCTTTGGAATTTTGGTGTTCCATTAAGTATCATGTTTTGGATAGCGGTGTTCATTCAGCTTTTTAATAAACCATCTAAAATATTAAAGTATATAAGTGATTCTTCTTATTGGAATTACATTGTGCATACTATATTTCTATCATTTGTCCCATCGCTTTTTTACAATATTGAAATGAATGTATTTCTTAAGTTTATTATCAATGCGTTTATAGTTACGTTACTATGTTTTTTAAGTTATCACTTTATGGTAAGAAAAACATTTATAGGTAAACTTTTAAATGGTAAAAAATATGATTGAATTTTATCTTATATGGTTTTAACTAATATTGTAGATATCCCTTCCGCACAAAGGAGTCAAAAGAAAGTCAGTTCTTTGTTTGTGGGATCATGATTAGATTTTGTAAATGAAAATGTTTATTTATATCAGCCTATTATTAGGTATTATTTTTGGGCAGTCAGTTGAAATTAAGGAAAAAAAAGATTCTACCTTTATTTTTCTTAAATCAGGAGACTCAATAAGGGTAAATAAATTCGATGCGGGGTTTACAATTCAGCCCATGATAGAATTTGATTTAAAATTTTCTGATTTTGATAGTGCAAAATATGATATCTCTGTAATAAATAAAGTTGCAGACAGTAAAGGTAAAATAATTTTGAGTAAAAATATAATATCTATAATGAAATTTATTAGATGGAGTTGTCAGACTTTAATAAGCGTATGTTTAATCTATTATATTATAGTATAAATTTTTTCATCTAACTCTACATTCGTTGGGTTTTTTGTTTATAGAGGCGTACGCTTAAGGTGTTTTAGTTGCAAATCTTCCTTCCGCACAAAGTAGTTAAAAGAAAGTCTGAGGTTTATTAATACTAACTAGCTAATTTTAATAAATTCTTTAGGAGGGATTATCTCTATCTTTTTATTTATGATAAATTGCAAAAAGAATAAAAAGTAAAATGAATTTTAATATCAAAAAATACTATTGGTTTTTACTATTATTATTTTTACCAAATGGTTGTGAAGATAATATAAATAATGCTGAATCATCAGAAACATTATTTTCAGTAACCTTTGACATTGGAAAAAATGATAGAGTTCTAGATATTGAGCAAACAAATGATAATGGATATATTATTCTGCTGAACAATCAATCTAGTTCATTGGGTCCTAACCATACAGGAGGTTATTTCTTACTAAAAATTGACCAAAATGGAATACAAAAGCAAATAGTAGAGCTCGATACAATTACTTTTTGTGTTTATACTGAGGCAGGTCAAATTATTGACGGAAGTTATATAGTCAGAGGATTTTATGTGACTGGAGATACTCCTCCTCCAAATATTATGCCAGGTGATGTATTAAGGATAAATTATGACTTTACCAACCAAATACAAAATTTTGAAACAATTTCTAAAGGTAAGTTTAATCCCAATGGATATACTTCATTAAGATCTGAATTATCAATTATTTGGGATCCTTTTACTTCTATTATTAATCATAAAATGTCCAATGTTCTTTGGACAGGAGATACGTTGTGGGCAAGTGATGATATACTTCCAGAAATATTGACAGTGGATTCAAATTTTAGTGCTTATAATCAGGCGTCTATTCATTTGGATGTAGCAGTTATAACAGATGAAGGTGGCTGTATTTTAATGGGACAGAATGATGGTAGCTTACACTTAGCTAAAATTAATCCTGAAGGTAATGTTGAATGGGTAAAAATTATTGAGAATGGATCCTATGACGAGGTAAATGTTGATGGTAATGCCTTTTTATTTGATCACATTGAACAGACAATTGATGGAGGATATATTATTAGTGGAGCTAACCTAATGAAACTTTCTCCTCAGGGAGAATTTGAATGGATTAATGAAAATCCCATTGAAGTTGACGATATTATAAATACTGATTTTGATGTAAGACAAATGAAGGATGGAAGTTACTTATTAGCAGGTTATTATCCGAATAATGATCTTGAAAATGGAGTTCCATACATAATAAAAACAGATAACTTAGGTAATGTTGTATCAAGAGTAGATTTTACAGATTTTCTTCCACCAACTCGTTTCGAGGCAACTAATGATGGAGGATATATTTTTTCAGCAAGTTATGATTTAGGCAATGGAGATACGGATGTGGCTATAATTAAATTTGATTCTGATGGACGTATGTTAGAATTAGGTAATTGATGATTAATGCTCTTTTGATTATACAGCTTATTATAGTTAGATAAATAAATAAGTTCAAATGAACTTACTTTTTTTTTGTAGTTGTTTTGTCTCTGTTTGCTATCTTCTTTTCGTTTGATTTTCCACTAAAAACAACTACAAAAACAACTACAACTCTTTTTGTAATTATCCATAAGTGTTGTTATTATTGAATATGTAAGAAAATAAGTGTAGTTAAGTTACCTACTTTGGGAGCAGGAGACCGGGAGTTCAAATCTCTCTACCCCGACACTCGAGAAATACCAAACTTCTCTCAATAAAGCCCTGTCTTAGGATGGGGCTTTTTGTTTTCATTCCTTATCATATTTATCCATTGTTTATCAAATAAAGGACACACAAATGGAGGACAAACTTTGAGTTCGTAAATGGAAGGATGAATCTCCATTACGCATAAACTAGTTAAAAGAAAGTCAAAGTGTTGTCAATATGAATTAGCTAATTTTAAGAAATCATACAGATAGTTGACAATTATCAAATAAGATGCTCTATAGATTTAGCACAATCTAAGATTGTTTTTTCAAAAGGAATTGGCTCCCAGTTAAAGATTTCTTTTGTCTCTGAATTGTTGGAACTAATAGTGTTACCAACTATAGGTACCATTCCTTTCGCTTCTCTATCAAATAAACTCATTAATTTTATCATAAATATCGGAGCTTTTTTGGTGCTAACTTTATTATAACCGTTCCTTTTTAATATTTTGGCAATATCCATAAATGAATATGCTTGTGAAGTAGTTGGTATTAATCGTTTACCATTTGCTCTTTCTTCTGTCATAGCGAGCACATGAAGTTTTGCTACATCTCTTACATCTGACATAGGAAGACCTGCTGGAGGTATCATTGACATTTTAAAATGGCCAGTTAACATCTGATGAATACCTTTTAAAGAAAATCCGCTTATGTTACCAGTTAAGGATGGTCCATATATACCTCCAGCGCACATAACAGCTATTTCCATGAAAGAATCATCTGATTGACTACTTATAAAATCCCACGCAGCTCTCTCACTTAGTGTTTTTGCTTTGATGTAAGTATTTATATTTTTTGAACCGGGATCTGTCCAATCTTCAGTATCAACGCTTCCATTACTCTCAGTGCTATCGTATACTACACCCATCATAGTTACTGCGCTAGATGTTAAAACAAATCTTTTAACTTTTTCCTTTTTTGCGGATTTGAGAGCACGCATTGTTCCACCAAGAGTAGGTTCAATGTATTCATTTTCATCATCTGGTTCACGAACAGAAAAAGGTGCAGCAACGTGTAAAACATATTTACATCCTTTCATAGCATCATCCCAACCATTATTATTCAATAAATCGAGCTTGACAAATTCTAATTTTTGGCTTGGATCAATTTCCTTTTTTATACCATTTAATACTTCACTTTTTTTATTAAGATCTCGAAGTGAGCCCTTTACATAATAACCACTTTTTAGTAATTCTACTGCACAATGATGACCTAAAAAACCAGATACTCCCGTTACCAATACTTTTTCCATATAACTGCTTAATTTTTCTCTATAAAAATTACAAGCTTATTTAATTAAAAGACAAAAGGAAATAATATTAAAAATGGCTGGGTACTTAATTCTATGTTTTGTTTAAAAATTATTTTTAAGCATCATCCTCTAACAGATTAAATAATAGTAAAACAATACTTAACCACAAAATCGCTCGGTATCTTTATAATGGCCTGAGTTTAGCCTTTATTCATATTTTTCTATTTTCTTTCCAAAATATACAACTACTGATAAACCTTTAGTTTTTAAATGGAAGTATGAATCTCCCGTCAACAAAAAGTAATCAAAAGAAAGTCTGTTTTTTTATTTATATCTAATTTGTAGTTTTAATAAATCTTTTAGGAGGGATTATAATGAAACCAATGCTACCAATACTTTTATTGATGCTATTTAGTTGCAGTAATAATAAACCTGTTCTTATATCAAATCTTGTCACCAGAGGAGGATTAGTTTATAAACATACATATTATTCTATTTTTAATGGCGAAGGTGTAAATATTGCAGATACTCCATTTAGTGGAGAATGTATTGCATATTGGCCAACAGGCAAAATATCAGGGTAAGGAACTTTTAAAGATGGCATCCTAATATACGGCGCATATCTAGGCAAGAACGGTACTATTTATGAGAGTTGGGAGACAAATGGTGATACCACGATACAAATAGAATGGTACAGTAACGGACAAAAAAGATGGGAAAATAGAAATATCGATGGTAAAAGTATTTTTGTTAATTATTGGCATGAAGATGGATCTATAAGGGAGCAACTCAATGATTGGGAAAAAGAACAAATTGAAGAGGATAATTTTTATTTAGATGGAAAAAGGCCTCTAAAATATATCATAAAGAAACCGCTTGATAACCCAGAAGAACAAAATGTATTATTTTTCATGAATGGACATATGGGAAACCTAGACTATTTTAAATATCATATGATAAATCAGTTTAGTGATAATTATGTAACAGTAATTCTTCAAGCACCTTATGAATTATCCATTTTTTCAAATAAGTGGACTTGGTTTGATTTTTATTTTTCTTTTTTTGCAGATACTACATTTAATGAAGAGCACATTAATAAGAGCTGTGACGAAATATTATTTAGTATTGATAAAATTATTGAAAAAGAGAACATTAATCCGAAAAAGATGTATGTTGGTGGTAATAGCCAAGGCGGAGTCATGGCATGTAAATTAGCTCTAGAACACCCTGATGCAATAGATGGTTTCATCGCTCATAATGCATTTTTACCCATTATTTACCAACCTATGACAGATAAATCTAGTTATTCACCATTAAGGGGATTAATAATAAATGATAAGTACGATAAGAGAATAAAGCCAATAAATTCAAAACAAATAACCAATACATTTATTAAGCTGGGTGTAGATATAAAATCAACTGAATTAGAAATGGGCCATGACTTTCCAAAATTATCAAGAGATTTAATTAATGAATGGATGGCTTCAAAGTAATTAGGCTTACTATTTTGATAATATATTTAAACGTAGCCTTGTTAAGAAAAATTATGAAGGTTAAAAACCTTAATTACTTAATTTTTATTAAATCTCCCTTCCGCACAAAGGAGTCAAAAGAAAGTTTATTTTTTGTTTACACCATTATGTGATAGGTAGTCAGGGAGGAAAAAGGAGAAAAGATAATGATTAAAGTCTTTAACGAACCTGGAAAACAAATTATTTGGTAGATCAAAATGAATAGCGAAACCCCAAGTCTATAGTTTTTCCATAATACTGTTCCGAACTTAAATTATTACCCCCTACCTGCTCCGAAGTTCGCCCATGATAACGATTAACATCATTTGTCTCAGTCATATTATTTATATTGAAGTAAATTGAAATACCATCTATAGGAAGGTTCTGCTTAATTGATAAATCCCATTTACGGTAATAATCTGTAGTTTGTCTTAATGCAGGCCAGAAAGCAGTACTCATAAAAACATCATCATTAAACAACATTGAAAGTCTTCCTGAGAAACCTTTATAGTCGTATCCAATAGAAAAGTTCATAATTTCGTTTGGTTGATCCAATAATCTGTCCACATATGTTGTGTCCACATAAAACTTATTAACTTGAATAGGATCCCATATTATTTCTTCTTTTACAATAGTTTGTGGGTAATTAGCTTTCGAATTTATTAAGGTATAATTTACATTAAACACGAACCCATTTAATGGTTTGGGTAAGTACCAAAATCTGGTTTGATAATCAATTTCAACCCCATTTACTTTAACTATATCAGGATTATTTGTTGTATGGTTAAAAATTTTATAATATTGAAAATTACCCGACAAATCAAATCTTGAGGTGTCATCAGGAAGAACAACTTTACTATTGCTTGAAAAAACTAGATCTTTTATATATTTTCTAAAATACCCTAATGATATGAACCCGAGTTTATTTTGATGAATAGAAAATCCTATATCAATATTATCAGATATTCCTGGCTTTAGAAATTTATTCCTCCAATCTATGGTTCTATCCATTCCATTTACCCTCTCCAGTGGTATTATACTTGTGTAGTTGGGTCTTGTTAATGTCCTTGTATTAGACAATCGAAACTTTAGCCATGATTTTGGCTTATAAATAATAAATAATCCTGGCAAATATATTGAATTAACTCTTTTATGAGATGCCGCTTCACCAATATAAATCCAATTCGCGTATATATGATCGACCGATTTTTGTGAATAGTAAACTGTTTGAACTTTTTCATTTCTGAAACCAGTGATAATATTAAATGAATCTCCAAGGTCGATGTCCCCCATTATATAGGAGGCAGTATAACTTTCCTCGCCAGAATAATCATATATTTGAGAGTTTGTTTGATGGATATTATGGATTATAGCCCTTGGCTCAATTGAAGATACCTTCTGCCTATTCCAGTTAGCTGAAACATAGTCATATAAGTTCATCATAAAACTTAAATCTGCAACCGCACCAAAAGTATATTTCTCCTTGAAAAAGTTATCGCCCTCATAATTCTCATCAAGAAAAGCAAATAACGAGAGTCTACCGCGATCAACAATATATGGGGCTAAATCAAAATGTTGCACAATGGCATATTTACCATAATCATGAATACTTCCAAGGCTTCCATATTCAAAATGCCTATCATAATTTCTTAACTTTTTTTTCCACTTTTTTCCGATTTTCAAATGTCCAGAAAAATTACTTCCTAAACGGAATCTATATTTTATATCAAATTTTATAGCATGCTCTTTCTCAACACTTTTATCAAGGCGATAGTCGTAATTGTCAAAAATCATATTCCCAGTATCATTTTTGGCAACTTGTTGCGCGTATTCAATACTTTGATTGTAAGGATTCGCTGTATATGCAAATGATTCACCAAAATTAAACCTGTTATTTTTTAATTCACTATTTGACTTTGAAAAGGATGAGAGAAAGTTTATGATTATTTTATCGAAAAAGGTTTGCTCATATTTCAATGATTCTGTTAGGATTTGAATATCATTGATACCTTCAATTGATCTCATTCCCCTACCATTGTTTGTAAGTTCGTAACTAATTACATAAGAAAAAATATCTTTCGTGATTTTACTGTTTAAATTACTGTATGTAAAATTTCCGAAGGGTAATTCAGTATCTAAAACAATAAGCCTATTATCTCTTTTATTAAGCCTTGTCCAATCATTTAAATTAAAGTTAGTTAATTGTAATGTAGTTATTTGATCTAATCTTTCTCCAAAAAGATTATAATCCACACCAACTTCGTGTGAGCTTCTATTACGTTTTTCTTGATCTATTTGAGCTAATATGCCAAATCTATTTTTCCAATATCGGCGGCTCAAATCCAATACAAATTTTTGATCATTATAACTGTCTCTCATCCCATTATGCATACCCTGTAAAATGATATTCCCATGAAAACCAGGTTTGGCTTTTTTTAATTCAAAGTTAACAGTCCCTCCTAATACTTCACCATCTTTATCAGGAGTTCCAGCTTTCGTGATATCAATACTTTCGATCATGTATTGAGATATCATGCTAATATCTGTGCTTCTGTCTTCATTATCTGTTGAGGCTAATTCAACCCCATTTACTGTTATACTATTGTATTTAGGAGACAAGCCTCGAACAACAATTTTATTCCCCTCACCACCTTCTCTCTTAATTGAAACTCCAGGAGATCTTGCAACTGTTTCGGCTGCATTTGCATCAGGCAATTCATTGATTTTGTCTGAAGAAATGATATTAACTAATGATTTGGTATTTAACTGTCTATTGATTGCATCTATTTGTCCCTTTGCTTGGGAAGTTACATTTATTTCACTACCTTGAATTGATGTATACTCTAATTTGAAATTTTGAATTATATTAGTTTTATTCACCTCTATTATTAATGTATCAGAAAGTGTGTTGTATCCAATATATGTTACTTTAATAATATATTTACCTTTCTTTATTTTTACTAACTCATACTTACCTTCCTTATCTGAAGCAATACCGATTGATGTTCCTTCAAGGAAGACATTTGCGCCTGCAAGAGCGAGTCCACTAGATTTGTCAGTCACTTTACCTGAAATTTTGAAGGTTGAAGAAAGTAATTGGTTTAATATAACCATTAAAAAAAGGAGAATTTTTATAGATAGATTTGATTTAATAACCATTTATTTTTTCCTACATAAAAGATTCCATTGCGTATTTATAATTTTATTAAAATACAAAGGTTAATATTTGGCATAAGTGAAAAATGGCTCATGGCTAGACT
>CACLYL010000019.1 GCA_902611135.1 uncultured Fidelibacterota bacterium
AAATAATTAAAATTATGCCTCCTAATGGTTCTGTAAATATTAAAAATAAAACGATTGAAATTACCTTTTCAGAAAATTTAGATGAATCCTCGATAGATAAATCAATAAGGATATTTCCAAAGCCAGTAAATCTTTTTACTATAAATCTTAAAAATCCAAAACTTATTATTTTTTTAAATGATACTCTTTTGAATAATCAAACATATATTGTATCAATCAATAGAAATTTATCAGATGAGAGAAAGGTAAAATTAGAACAGGAGCTACAATTTGCTTTTTCTACTGGCGATAAAATTGATAAAGGCTTAATAAGTGGTAAAGTACATTATGAAGGATCTGCTTCAGTAGGATTATGGAAAATTCATTTAGACCAAGATCAAAACTTCTTTTATAAACGCTCTCCTGATTATGTTACTGATGCTTCAGATGATGGGGATTTTATTTTTAACTATTTATCAAAAGGAATATACAAGCTAGTCTGTGTTGATAAATCAATTTCAGGAGTTCCTTTAATAGCAGATAAAATGATCTATGGTTTATCAAGTAGAGAACTTTTAGAAATTGGAGACCAAGATAGTTTAATAAGATTAAACATAAAAATACCAGAAAGTCTCCATGAAAATAAAATTGAAAAAGCAACTATGATTTCAAAAGGTTTTGGACAAATTACATTTTCTAAAAGTATAAAGCATTGGGAGAAGTTACTTTTAATTGAATTTTTTAATGAAGATTCAGTAAAAATCAACTTAGAGATTTTTAAAGATTTAATAAGTGATAATGTATTAAACTTTGATTTGGGTAAGCAGGACTTCGAATTTTTAGATATAAACTATACATCATTAATGAAAAATTATAAATTTCAAAAAGATGTAGGTAAAATAAGGCTGTATCCTTATTCAAAGCTAGATTCGGTCAACCTATCTATTTTAGAACCTAGCGAAAATTACATTCATAATATAGAGTCAGATAGTATTATCCCTTTGAAAATAATTTTCTCCGATTTGATTTTAAAAGAGTTTGAGGAAGATAATCTTATATTAATGAAAGATTCTACGGCCATATCTTTCAATTTAATTATAAACTCTCTCTTAGGGATTAACTTAGTTCCTGAATCTAATTGGGAAGAGAATTCATACTATAGTTTAATTATGAAAAATAGTTTTATTAAACCACTATATGTAAATTCATTAACTGACTCTACTATTAAATTGAATTTCAAAACATCTAAATTTAAAAAATTTGGTAACCTTATGGGATCAATAGAAAATGTACCTTATAAATCAATTCATTTAGAACTTATATCACTAAAAAATGCCCAAAAAAAATATGAGATTCAATCAAATTCGGAGGGGCTCTTTAGACTATCAAAGATTGAGGAAGGTAATTATCGTTTAGGTGCTTTTTTTGATAAAGATAGCAATAGTATTTATACAAATGGATCATTGTATCCATATAGGCCTGCAGAGTGGTTTAATTTTTATGAGGATACGATTAAAATAAGAGGTAACTGGGATCTAGAGTTAGACAATATTAAAATTGGAGTGGTTAAATGAAATGTGTAATCCTTGCAGGAGGAGTTGGTTCTCGTTTCTGGCCATACAGTCGTAAAAATAAGCCAAAACAATTATTAAATATCATTGGCCAAAAGTCAATGTTGCAAATAACCATTGATAGATTAAAAAAAGTAAGTCTTGTAACAGAAATATTTATTATAACTCGGACTGATTTGCATGAATTTATTTCAAGAGAAATTGAGGGCATACCATTAGAAAATATTATCGCTGAACCGTCAGGCAAAAATACTGCTCCCGCTATTGGTATGATGGCGGCTCTCTTTTCCCTAAAGGATAATAATGAAATTATGGGGATTTTTCCTGCTGATCATTTAATTGTTGGGCATGGAAAATTTAAAGAGTCTATAAATAATGCCTATAAAGTAGCAAAAGAGGGGAATAATTTAGTAACCATTGGCATTGAGCCTACATATGCATCAACAGCATATGGATACATTCAATTTGACGAATCGAGTGACAAAAAAGTTTTAAATGCTTTTTCAGTAAGAACATTTGCTGAAAAACCTCACAAAAAGCTGGCGAAAAGATTTCTATTGAGTGGAGACTTTTTGTGGAATGCGGGTATGTTTTTTTGGAAGGTTGAAACCTTTATGAATAACATGAAAAACTTAATGCCTGAGTTAACTTCAATTATTATTAAAATTGCACCAAAACTTGCTGAGGGAAAGTCATTTAATGGTTTATGGGATAAAATAAAACCAGAATCAATTGACTATGGTCTCTTAGAAAAATCAAATAATATATACGTTGTTACTGCAAACTTTAAATGGAATGATGTTGGGTCGTGGAGAGCACTTTATGATGTTTTAAATCCCAACGATGAGGGGAATATTATCCGTGGGAATGGGAAAGTTATTGATGGAGAAAATAATTTAATTCAAAGTTATAAAAACTTTACAGCCATCATAGGCCTGGATAATGTGGTTGTTGTTAATACCAAAGATGCAACTCTCGTTGTAAAAAAAGATGATGTTGAAAAAGTAAAAGATTTGGTCAGTTTTTTGGAGAAAAAAAAGAAAGATTTAATTTAATGAAAAAAAAACAAATATTTGAAGAATTTGAAACTTTAGGCGAAAAATTAGGACTGAGGATTATCAAAGGGAAGGGTGATTTCAAGGGCGGAATCTGTAGAATTAATAACAAAGAGGTAATTGTCATTAATAATTTAAAGCCATTGGAACACAGACTAAAAGTACTAGCAATTAGTTTTCTGGAATATAACTTAGATAGGATCTATATTGTGCCATATTTGAGAGCTTTTATTGAACAATTTAGACATCTAGATGCTAAAGTCTGATAATAAATTAAATATTGGAAAGTATATCATCCATGGATAGAATATGGGCGCCATGGAGGATGGACTACATTAAAAGCTCCAATAAACCTGGCTGTGTTTTTTGTCAAAAATCACAGTCAAAAAAAGATAAAAAAAATCTTGTATTGTATAGAGGTGTGGAAACGTATATTTTAATGAATCTATATCCATATACAAACGGTCATTTAATGATTGCTCCATATTTACACACATCAGACGTTAATGAATTAACTGAAATTGCGAACAAAGAAATAATGCAATTTGCAAGAGATTGTTTTAATATTTTAAAGAGTAAGTTAGGAGCAGAAGGATTTAATTTTGGAGCAAATTTAGGCAAGGTAGCAGGAGCTGGAATTGATCAACATATTCATTATCATATAGTGCCGAGATGGGGTGGCGATACTAATTTTATGCCTGTAATTGCTGACACAAAGGTAATGATAGAGAAATTAAATAATACTTGGGAACGTCTAAAGCCAGAGTTTTCATAAATCAATCTATAATATGAACTTTTTCAATACTTGGTTACCATTTCTATACCTTTATGGAGTCGGAGGTTTTGCTTTTTTGATCGGGATGACTTTAATTCTTAAAACTAATGCATTAGATACCGAAAAAAAACATCACAAATCCTGGCTTTTTATACTTATAATCGGTTTCTTTTATTATGCCATGATTCACGGTACTTTTATATTACTGGCTTTGAGGGGTTGAAATGGAAATTGCCGTTGGGACTAATTTAGATAGAATAGTTATTCTATTTTATTTCCTATTGGTTATGGGATTTGGTGCATACTTTGGGAAATATAGTAAAACTACTTCAGATTACTTTTTTGGAGGTCGTCGATTTTCATGGTGGCTTATTACCATTTCAATAGTGGCTACTGGTATAGGTTCGCATAGCTTTGTAAAGTACTCGACTAAAGCATACCAGTATGGTTTTTCATCTACAATGACTTATATGAATGATTGGTTCTTTATGCCTCTCTTTATGTTTGGTTGGCTTCCCATCGTCTACTATACAAAAGTAAGATCTATTCCTGAGTATTTTGAAAAAAGATTTAACAAAACAGCTAGATATTTAGCAACAACCATGACTTTACTTTATATGCTTGGTTATATCGCTATTCAACTTTTAACTCTAGCAACGGCACTTTATAGAATTTATAATATCCCATTGATGTTTACGGTGATTATTATTGCTGTAGCAACCACAATCTACATGCATTTTGGTGGCCAAACCTCTGTTATTTTTACGGATTTAATTCAAGGATTTATCCTAATTTTTGCTGGTCTATTATTGTTCACTCTAGGGTTATCATATCTAGGGTTTGGTGATTTATCAATTGGTTTAAAAACTTTTTGGAACTCTTTAACACCAGGTCAAAAATTGCCTCTTGCACACTTTAACCATCCGCCAAATTTTAATTTTGTAGGTATATTTTGGCAAGATGGAATAGCAGGATCTATTGGATTTTTATTTTTAAATCAAGGTCTTATTATGCGCTTTATGGCTGCTAAAAATGTTGATGAAGGAAGAAAGGCTGCAGCTTTTAATGTTCTCCTAATTCTACCAATATCCGCTATTGTTGTATCGAATGCAGGATGGATTGGAAGAGCAATTGCAAATACCATGCCTGGAGTTTTGCCTGTTGATCTTCAACCTAATGATGTGTTTGTAGCTGTTACGAATATCATTGCAAGTCCAGGAGTTTTTGGATTTATTATTGCTGCTCTATGCGCAGCTCTCATGTCGACAGCTGATACGCTTGTTAATGCATCTTCAGCAATAATCGTAAATGATATATATCGACCCTTTTCTAAAAACAAGGATTCTGAAAAAAAACAGCTAAAAATTGCTCGTTATTCTTCAGTGGGAGTTAAAGTAATTGCAATTTTGCTCGTACCTTTTTTTAATTCATTCGAGTCAATATATGAAGCTCATGGATGGTTTCATTCGACATTTACTCCTCCTTTAGTTGTAGCAGTTTTTCTAGGTATATTTTGGAAAAGGTTCACAACTCCTGCGGTGATTGCAACTTTTTTAGTAGGTGCATTTTTGATGATACTAGGTCAATATAACCATGAATTAATTGCTCCATTTTCTCATGGAATCGAGCTAAGGCCTGGGAGAGGTTATTCTTATATAGGTGCTTTGTATAATCTTTTTGTATGTGCAACTGTTGGAATTGTGGTAAGTCTTATTACAAAAGCACCTGATAAAAGTGCTATTGAGGGATTGACTATTTTTGATGTTAATAAATTAAAAGAAAAATTTAAAGGATCAGTATTAAATGACAATCCAGGTAAAAAAGTTATTGTAGACTTTGAAATATCCCCTTCACAAAAACAAGAAGTAAGATTTTCAATTAATGATATGAAAAAAATGAATGCAAAACCTGGAGATTTAGTTTATCTTTGCGATGAAAGATGGTGGCTGGGAGGATTAAAATCTATTCATTCAATTTATGGAGAACCCCATCATAATGATGGAGTGGTTTTAATTTCAGAAGATCAGCAGCAAAGTGGTTTATTCACTGCAGATTATAAATTATTTGGTGAAAAAGAAATGTAACTTTGACATGCAAATAATTAAAATTAAATTAACAAACTTTTTTACAAGTATTTACTATCCGGAGTAGCTCAGTTGGTAGAGCAGGTGGCTGTTAACCACTTTGTCGGGGGTTCGAGTCCCTCCTCCGGAGCACCTTTGGTTCCAATCAACTTAGTGCCCTTTTTCGAGCCTAAATATTATCTTATTTATTTGATTTAAAACTTATTTAAATTTGTTTGTAGAATAATTATCTATTTTAATTAATTTTAGACACTCCTATATAGTACTTTTAAAAATTTTGGGCCTAAAATTGAATAAAATTATATTTATAATTACCGTCTTTTATCTTTCAAGTTCAAATAGTTTTGCCCAGTCCTTCTCGAACAGAAATGAGGTTGAAATAACAGAAATTTTTATAGACACAGCTGCTATTAAAGTCGTTGAATGGGGTTATTTGGATTCCTCAAAAGGTTTATACTATTATGAAGGAGACCTCTATTCTGGTCCAGTTATCAAGTATTTAAATTCAGGCCTAATGGAGGGTGAATTTCTTGAAGGATTAAAACATGGTTTATGGCAAACATTTAACCGGATAGGTCAACCATTAATGATAGGATATTATGATAGAGGTAAGAAAAATGGAAAATTTGAACAGTGGTATGATGATGGTAAAAAGCGACATAGAGAATTGATAGCAACATTTGTAAATGATCAATATGATGGTGTTTATAAAGAATGGTATGAAAACGGAGGAAAGTCAATCATTGGAACTTATAAAAATGGTAAAGAACAAGGCGTTTATACCGAATGGCATGAAAATGGAAAAAAAGCTTTACAGACAAAATATATAAATGGCATCCCAGATGGAAGATATAGAGAGTGGCACGAAAATGGTAAAAAAAGGATTAGGATAACATTTACAGATGGTAAAGAGAATGGGTTATGGACGCAATGGTATGAAAATGGTAAAAAAGAGATGAGAGTTAAGTATGTAAATGGTATACCTTGGGGTGAAGCCTTCTTCTGGTTTCCAAATGGCTCTCTTCAAGGTAGAGGAGTTGTTAAAAGTGAAGTTCCTGGGGGCGGTTGGATTTTGGAAGATGAAGGCGGCAAGAGACAAGTATATCAGCCTGAAGAGTAACAACTTTTATGTAAAACGTATCTAATTAAATCACTTTACTTTTTATTTTGTAAAATATTGTGACACTTTAAATTTTTTATTATATTTGAACAATTCGAGGTAGGGGAGAAATGTTTTATTCAATGTTTTTTCCCATAAATAGTCACAATTATGGCAAAAGGGAAAAAGGAATCTGTTCTCATAATTGACGCTGATCAAGCTATATTGGATAGTCTATCTAAAAGGTTTAGGATGCAAGATATGCTTGTAATCACGGCAAAAGATGGATATGAGGGATATAATAGGGCTTGCAATGAAATGCCAGATTTCATTGTATCGGAAGTTCTTTTGCCCAGCTTAAATGGTTTTAGATTATCAAGATTATTAAAATTTGATGAAAGGTTTAAAGAAATAAACCTGATCTTAATGACAAACAATGACCCTGAATTTTCCAACGACTTATTTAAAGCATGTAAAGCGAATAGTATTATTAAAAAGCCATTCAGATTCAGCCGTTTATTAGAAAAAATTCAAACCAAAAATCTTATCAAGTGATAGACCCAATTCCTACTAACCTATTAATATTCATATTATTTATTTTTGGTGCAACTTTTGGAAGTTTTTTTAACGTTGTTATATATAGACTCCCTAAAGATAAAAGCATAGTTTTTCCATCATCTCACTGCTATCGATGTAAAAAACCGATAAAATATTTAGATAATATTCCAATATTTAGCTTCTTGTATTTAGGAGGTAAATGCCGAAATTGTAATGCAACATATTCCATAAGATATTTATTCGTTGAAGTCTTGACAGCAGTTATGACAGTCTCACTATATTTGGTATATGGCCTAAATGTAAATTTTTTTATGTATTTACTTCTAGTGTATTTGTTAATTCCAATTACTTTTATTGATATTGATTATTTTATCATTCCGAACGAATTTATTTTAATTGGCTTGTTGATATTATCGATAGGTCTGCCATTAAACTTTTTACCAATTGAATGGATAGAAGGTGTTTATGGTGCGCTGGTATTTGCTGGGTTTCTATTTTTTATTGGTATTATTGGTCAATTTATTTTGAAAAAGGAGAGCATTGGTTTTGGAGATGTAAAATTAGGCCTTATTCTTGGGGGATATTTAGGTGTCAAATTATCCATTTTAGCTCTTTATATGAGTTTTGCAATTTCTGCAGTTATCGTCTTTATTTTGTTGGGTAGCAACCTTATCGATAGAAAAGCTAAAATACCTTTTGGCCCATATCTAGCTGGAGGGACCCTTTTGGCTCTATTAACAACATTACCTAATGGTAACAATGTTATAATTAATTGGTATATAAAAACAATGTTCTGATTATGGCAATATTAGGGAAATATTCAATTGGTCAAATGCTTGTGCAAGCCGGTAAAATTAATAATGATCAGCTTCAATCAGCTTTAAACATGCAAGAAAATAAAGATGTTTATATAGGGTCTATTTTCAAAGAGCTAGGTTATTTGAATGATCAAGAATTATATAGATATCTAAGCATGCAAATGAAAATTCCGTTTATAAATCTTCGATACTATCAAATAGAGGACGATATTGTTGATTTAATTCCTGAAAGAATTGCGAGGACTCATAAAATTTTCCCGCTTTTTCGATTAAAAAACACTTTAAACATTGCTCTAGCTGATCCTCTACAATCATCCTCCATAAATGCCGCTATGGATATTACGGGATTAAATATAGAAGCAAACATTGCTTTGGACGATGAAATAGAGAATGCCATTGATTTACATTATGGAATATCTAACTTCGTAAGTGAAGCGTCAACTGAAGGAGGCTCTACTGAAATTTCAGATCTATTTGATGAAACAAGAATAGTTGAATTAGTAGATGGAATCATCGCCCAGAGTCATCGATATGCATCTTCGGATGTTCATATTGAACCAAGAGAGGACGATATTAGAGTTCGTTTTCGAATTGATGGTAGACTTCAAGATTTTCAAGTACTACCAAAGGAAATTCAAACAGCCTTTTTATCAAGGCTTAAAATAATGGCAAATATGGATATTGCGGAGACAAGAAGACCGCAAGATGGTAGAATCTTATTTAAATCTGATATGGGAAGATTAGATTTAAGGATTTCTACTCTGCCTACACTGTATGGCGAGAAAGCAGTATTGAGGCTATTGAATTTAGCGGAAGCCCTATTTTCGCTTAATGAACTAGGATTTGAAAAAGAAATAGCAAAACAATTCAATAACATGTTAGTTGGAGGAGAAGGTATTATTTTAGTATCAGGTCCAACAGGAAGTGGTAAAACAACCACTCTATATTCGACTTTAAATCGCTTAGAGAAACCAGATGTAAATATTGTGACAGTTGAAGATCCTATAGAATATGATCTTGCTAACATTAATCAAGCTCAAGTGAATATAAAATCTGGTGTTACATTTTCATCAGCCTTGAGATCTATATTAAGACAGGATCCAGATATTATAATGGTTGGAGAGATTCGAGATGAGGAAACAGTTGAGCTTGCTATTCGGGCTTCACTTACAGGACATCTTGTTTTTAGTACAATTCATACAAATGATGCTGCCTCTGGTTTTACAAGGTTAATTAACTGGGATGTTGAACCATTTTTAATAACCTCTACTGTTAAGGGAATATTAGCACAAAGGTTAGTAAGAAGATTATGTAAGGAATGCTCAGAACCATACAAACCATCCAAAAAAGAATTAAAAGATGCTGGCCTATCTAACTATGAGGATATTAAAGCTTTTAAAAGTTCGGGGTGTTTAAATTGTAGAAATACTGGTTATAGAGGACGTATTGGGATATATGAACTCTTGTTAATGGATAACGATATATCAGATTTAATTTTAAAAGCTGTCCCAGCTTATAAAATTCGCGAGCAGGCTAGAAAAAATGGAATGATTACTCTTCTAGAGGATGGTATAATAAAAATTGAAAGGGGAGACACTTCAATTTCTGAAATTTATGAAACACTTGGAACAACGCGGGTGGTATCATGATTAGTGTATTATATGTTGGAGGACAGCCAGGTAAATTTCCGAAAGTTATGGATCCAGAAATAAAGATTGATCAAGTTCAAAATGGAATGATTGCGTTAAGTGCGATTCAAACTCAGGGATTTGATATAGTTGTAATTGAAAATCAATTGCCTTTGATGAAACCAACGCGTTTGATAAAAGAATTTCAAAAATTAAAATTAGATGTCCCAGTTATATGCATTGTCAGGGATGATAATAGACGTTTACAAATTTTAGACGATGTTGGGATTGGAATATTTGGTTGGTACGAACCAGATAATAGTTCTGAAGAATATTATACTGATTTAATTCAATCTGCGAAACGTTATTATGATTTTTTAAAAGAGGTTCCCAAAATATCAAAACGATATTTTAAATCTAATGGTTACCATACTATTGTTGGAACCAGTCAAGAGATGATCAAAATATATAATATGCTAGTACAGATTAAAAACAAAGACGTTACAACAATCTTGTATGGTGAAAGCGGTACAGGAAAAAATCTGATTGCAAACACCATTCATCAAACTGGTTTACGTAGAGATAGACCTATGGTTGCTGTAAACTGCCCTGCGATTCCATCTGAGTTACTTGAGAGCGAGTTGTTTGGTCATGAAAAAGGTTCGTTTACTGGAGCCGTAGATAGAAAAGATGGGAAATTCTTAGCTGCTAATGCAGGGACAATATTTTTAGATGAGATTGGTGATATGAGCCCATCTCTGCAAGCGAAGATACTTAGAGTTCTAGAAAGCGGTGAAATTGAGCGTGTAGGTGGAGCTCAAACTATTAAGGTGAGTGTAAGAATTATCTCAGCCACAAATCAAAAATTGGAACAAAGAATTGAGGATGGATTATTTAGACAAGATTTATATCACAGGATTAATGTATTTCCAATAACCGTACCATCACTGAGAAATAGGAAATCTGATATTCCCCTAACCGCAATGGCTATCTTGAATAACTTATCCAAAAAACACAAAACTCAGGTAAAATATATTTCTCCAGAAGGTATTGACTTATTGATGTCTTATGATTGGGATGGGAATGTAAGGGAACTAGAGCATATTTTAGAAAGAATTGTTTTAATAAATGACGTACCCATTCTGTCTAAGGAAGAAATCAAAGAGCATTTAGACATTGAATCAAAAATTGAAAACACTGTTGTTGAGTCAAAAGTTGAGAATAATAATTCTGATCCTCGCCCGTATGATCATAATCAAAAAAAGACTCAATTAAAAGATGAAAATGTCATTGATTTTTCTGTTATAAAAACATTAAAAGAATTAGAATTTGAGGCAATTAAAGCTTCTTTATATAGAAACAATTGGAATATGACCAATACCTCCAAAGAATTAGGAATAAGCAGAATGACGCTCTATAGAAAATTGGATCAACATGACTTAAAAAAGAATGGCTAACAAGTTATTAACTTTTTCATATATTGCAACTAATGCTGAAACGAGTCTAGTTCGAGGTGATTTAAAAGCTATTAACGAGAGTAGTGCTTTGGCCCAAATCAATAGAATGGGTCTTGATTTAATCTCCCTTACTTCAAAAAGAGAATCGGTATTAAATACAGACATTACATTCTTTGAAAAAGTGAAGCCTGCAGATGTCTACAACTTTACAAGACAGCTTTCAGTAATGTTGAAGGCTGGAGTACCATTAATCGATGCGTTGGATTCTGTTCATTCTGATCAGAGTAATCCATTAATGTCGAAAACTATTCAAAACGTAATTGAAGATGTTTCCGGTGGGGTGAGCTTATCAAACGCGTTACAAAAACATCCAAAAGTCTTCAATGGTATGTTTGTGAATATTGTCATGGCTGGAGAAAGCGCTGGCGTTTTGGACAAAGTTTTATTTCAACTTGCTGATTTTATCGCAAACGATTTAAAACTTAAAATGGGTATTAGCCAAGCGATACGATATCCATTAATTGTGGTCGGTATTACTGTTCTAGTAGGAGTTTTTGCAGTAACTTATATTTTACCCAGATTCTCAACATTATTTACCAATACGCGGATAGAGCTTCCACTTCCAACAAAGATTTTACTTGGTCTAGATCAATTCACGCAAGACTATTGGAACATAATTATAGGCGCAATTATAGTACTTGCTATCACATTTATAAGAGTAATAAAGACAAAGAGAGGGAAATATGAATGGCATAAATTAATATTAAGTATGCCTATTTTTGGACCAATTGCAAAGAAAATGGCTATTTCGAGATTCTGTCATGTCCTGGACACTTTAGATCGAACTGGAGTACCTATTCTTGAAGCTCTAAAAATTTCTGGAAAGACTGCAGGTAATGCATTTATTGAAGATAGGTTGAAAAATGTTCATAAAGATGTTAATATGGGGAAAAAAGTTGCTTTCTCAATTAATAGGCACACTTATGATATATTCCCACCTCATGTTTTAAAAATGATTCAAGTAGGAGAGGATGCTGGTGCAATGGACGATATGTTAAAGGAAATTGGAGATATGACGGATGCAGAGGTTAGAGATCATGTTTTAAAATTGACAGCAACTCTGGAGCCAGTTATTACAGTAATTATGGGAGTAATGATCCTTACACTTGCTTTGGCTATTTTTCTCCCAATTTGGGATATGTATGAGGCTCTCTCAACTGGTTAATTTTCATAAACTTATTCATTGTATTTACCAGTTCTTTTAAATTTAAATATCGGTGTGTAAACATAATTTCTTTTCACTTTTTGCATAAAAAGTAAGGTCAACTATTAATTTAAATTTCAGTCATACCCATTTTGCTTTAGCTAAAAGAATAAACCATTGAGGTGTTTCGAATATAAGAACAATTATTTTGAGTTCAGTATGATCAAAGCGGGGCATTGTCCTCTATAACTTTTATTTATTTTTAATAAATGTTTCCTACTTTTTGTCTCTTTGGGATTGTCAGCTTCCTTGAAAGCTAGCAGTTTTATGAAAGATTACCGTCAACTGCCCGTATGATACTTTTTAAGTGTTTTGATAGGTTTAAATTTCTCTTTTTAAAATATATTTTTGATGAGTTTCTCTTAAGCTAAAAAAAGTTGATATCAAAAAAATAACCATAAATAGCATTTCATTTATGTCAAAAAAAAATGCTAACCATCTTTGTCCTTTTAGTAACTGAACAAATAATAAGGGAGGAATAATCAGTAGGAAAAGTTGGTATATTAATAACCCATAAATAGCTGATCTATTTTTTAGCGCCAAGAAGATAGAGAATGGAAGCCAAAAATAACCACCGAAAGGGATTCCAAATCCTATCGGACTAGATTGATCCGGAAATTTAGTATAAAATCTTCTAAAATTAGTCTCTATTAAAATATTATGGTTATTTGCTATTTTAGAGATTTTTGGGAATAAGTAGTTTTCGCCAAGATTGATCCTAAGAGGACGAATAAGGGTCAGATATACTATCAACGTAATAAAAAGACTGATTAGCACCCGTTGCAAAACGGGTTGAGAATTTAACGTTTTACTAAAGTCCATTTATACCATATCCACAAAATAAAAGGGTAAAAAAATAAAAAAGGACTGATCTCATGAAAAATAACCCAATAGGGTTGTATATACACCGTGGCGATTGAAAATGCCATAATCCTGAGGATATTTAAAACGTAAATGGTACATATTCCGCCTATTAAGAATTTTATCCTTTGTACATTTGAACCAGGAAACGAAATTATAAACCCTGAATAAAGAATCATTAATTTTAAAGCATTACAATCGTTGAGAACTTCAACACCCAAATAACCAGGTATAGTAAGGATTCTGCCTGTTAATTCAATTTGCCATCCAAATAGAGATAAGAAAAATCTTGTAAATGAGGCTACAGATATAGATAGGAAGTAATCTAAAGTTCCATTTGGCATTAAAATGAAATTATAAATCAGTTGCCATAAAATATAAAATAGCCCAGCCCTCGCAAAAAAGGCATAAAGTGGATTCCCATTAATTACTTGAAATAATTTCATTTTTAGATTTTTGACAACCTTAATTTATAAAAAAATATATAATTTGATTTTAGGACATTATAAAAAAGTGTTACATGTTACTTGTTTCAATATGTGACATTTTAAAATTTTTAATTTTAATTTAAAAAAAAATCCATTTTCCTTTTTGCCAATTAATGCACTAAAAGATGCTGATGTTTAGATCTTTAGTTTCAAATGCAATACTTAAATGGCATAAAATTTGTTGATAGTAGATGTATACATAACCTTAACATAAATATGCTAAAAACCCCAAGCAAGATTACATATCGAGATAAAATAAGGGGTATAACTACCCTCTTTTTATTTCTATTTACATATTCACTCTCACAATCCCACCCAAGTAGAGAGTTCTTAGCAGATAAAAATCGATATAATGGATCTCAGATTGTAAATAACAGAGATATCAACTATGCAATCAACTTCAACGACTCACTAGGACACATGAGAGTTGGGCATGATAATTCCCTAAATATGACCGAAAGCAATGGGAGTCAAGGTAGTATCATGGCTTGGTTAAATATTGATTACTCTAATATAATGCAAGATGATTGGCCTCGTATAATATCAAAAAAGACATGGTGGGATGAACCTACAGGATATGAGATAGATGTTAATCCATTTACAAATAAAATAACTTTTGTCGCTGGTAATGACAATGTTGCTAGAGGAGAACTTCCTCATCGAAATGGTTGGGTTCATATTGCAGTTACCTTTGCAGATTCCAATGCTACTATATACTTTAATGGGAATGATGTAACCATAGATGATCATATTGATCCGATTACTTCAAATAGTGAAGACTTGTGGGTTGGGGCACCTCTTAATAATAGTTATTCTTGTTGTTGGATGAATGGTTTGGTTGATGATATCGCAATCTTTGATGTAGCTCTCACAAATACAGAAATATTAAACTATGCAGCAAATCAATTAACGGGCGGTGAAAATAATTTGGTAGCATATTGGAATTTTAACCAAACTAATGGAAATATAGCTTATGATATGTCCATAAATGATAACCATGGACAACTTTCTTCTGCATCAATTGACTCGAACTATAACCAATATATTATTATGGGTGATGATTATGCGCCAATTCTACATCATTTCTCTCTCTCAAATACGTATTTTGATGTAACTAGTAATCCAGATGATTTAGACATATATGCATTGTTTTCTGATCAGGGATACGGATTATTAAGCTTGGAATTTGGTATTCAGAATTTGAATGGTAATGAATACTTAAACTTCTTGAACTATTACAATGGGACTAGTGATACATCTTTCAACGAATCAATAACTTTAGATAATAATTTGTCTTCGGGGGAATATTCTGTTGATTACATTCGTATAATTGACATGGCAGGGAATTTAGTTGAATTTGAAAGCCATTATCTTGACTCATTAGGATATACATCAAGCTTTAACCTTGTCTCAAGTGACTCTTCAAATTCATATAATGTAACCTTTAGATATTACCCACAGCCAGGTGACGACTTTTTTAAAATATTTATTCCAGGAACTATGCCTCCAGGTTGGGAAAACGATTGGGGACCAAGTGAAGGTGGAGTGATAAGTCAAGGAGCTCCATCTGAAATGGTTTACAACGAATCCTTGAATTGTTTTGAAAAAACATACCTTTTGATAGAAGGTGAGGAACATTCATATAAATTTTATTTTCAATATGATTCTTCAGGCAATAATTATAGTTGGGAAAATGATCCTTTAAATGATCAAATCGATACAAACTATTATCAAAATTCATTTTTAACAGTCACGGATCCTTTATTCTTTCAACCAATTATGCTTAATTCGGGACAAAGTTCAGATGTTATTTTCAACTTGGGAATATATGGATCTGGTTCAGTCAGTTCAATTGTTTACAGCCAAAATGATCATTATGAAGAAGCAACTGGGTGGCTAAGTTCTGATGGACTATTCAGCATCTCCTCAGAAAATATTAGTTCCATATATGACCCTTTTAATATTGCGGTTGAAATAGATGGACAAAGCTATGATTTCTACTATCAAGGTGAAAACAGACCTGTTAATCCAGCATCCTTAGAGTTTGATGGAGGTGATTGGGATGATGATTATGTCTCTTTTGGGGACATTTTAGATATGGGGGAAAATTCCTTTTCTTATAGTACTTGGGTAAAGTTCGATACTTTAAATGTAGACTGGGCACAAACTATTATTTCTAAGGGCGCAGATGGAGGGACAAGTCCATCTGACAATGGTTTTAAATTATTCGTGCCTCCAAATACTAATTATGTAAGGGCGCACATAAGTAGTAGCCCTTCAAATGATGCCGATGTATATACAACACCCTTAGATGTTGATATATGGTATTATCTAACAGTAGTAATTGATAGAGAAGTTGATTTCCAAGTACTTTACCTAAATGGACTTGTTCAAGATAGTTCAGATATTAGTCACGTAGCTCAAATTAATAATAATTGCCATCTGCATTTAGGTAATAATTATTGGGCAGACACTGGACAAAATGCTGCAGTGTTAGATGGTAAAATATTTGGTTTTTCATATTGGGACGCTGCAATCTCTTTTGATCAAGTCAATTCTTTGCTAAATCAGAGTATCATGCTCAGTAATAATAATAGAGATGATTTTTTAACAATCGCTAGTGATTATGGTAATTTATCAGCTGCATGGATTTTTAGAGATAGTTCTAATACTCAGCTGTTCAACATTATTGATGAATCGACTTACAATGGTTCCATTATAAATGCAGAATGGAATACTGACATTCCCTCTACCCAATGTGGGCAAGGTTTAGTTTCTGGTCCTAATGCTCAATGCGTTAATGAAGATCAACTTAATGTACTATATGACTTTATAAACCTTTCAGATAGTGTAAGTTTAGAATCCATTGGCTATGATATCTTCAATCTAGGTAATCAAGCATGGAAAGAAGGTAATTTGATAGCTCTAGATATGAGTGGCTTCGGAATAGATTCAATTCCTACTACTATAGGAACACTAAAATATTTAAGACAGTTTCAAGCTGATCAAAACAATATTATGTATTTGCCCTCTGAAATTGGAGATTTAGATTCTTTGAGGGTTCTGCACCTGAGGGAAAATCAATTACTTATCTTAAAAGATGAGGTTGGAGATCTTAATCATTTAAGGCATCTTACTTTATGGGATAATCAGCTCAATGAATTAACAAGCAACCTTTCCAATCTTACAAAACTTAACTATTTGGATCTTGATGGCAATTACTTTACTGATTTTCCATCCGTACTTTTTCAATTACAATCTTTAGATACTCTATATTTAAATAATAATCAACTATCAGTTATTCCAAATAATATCGATGAAATAACTACTTTAAAATTATTAGACTTTACTAGAAATCAAATCCAAGAAATTCCATCAGCTATTGGGAGCCTTACAAATTTAAATCAATTATCGTTTTGGGAAAATCAGATATCTCAAGTTCCTGAAAGTATAGGAAATTTAATTAATCTCAGAATTTTGGATTTTGAAACTAATGAATTATATGATATACCAAATTTTTTTGAGAACCTTCAAGATTTAGAGTGGTTATATCTATCTTATAACCATCTGTTCTGTGAAGATGGAGGAGTAAACCCAGATTATTTCCCTTCCTCTCTGTTAGAATTACAAAACTCAAACCCCAATTTAAATGTATTTGGTCTTGAAAATCAGGATTGCGGTTATCAAATCCTTTCTCCAACTAGTGAACACGAAATAACTGGGACATCTGGTTTTAGATTTTTATCTTCGCCTGTTTCTGGCAAAATTTATGCTGATTTATTAGATGAATTGTGGACTCAAGGGGCTGAAGGATCTGACTTGCCAGAATCAAGTCCTAACATATGGACGTATGAAAACGGATGGAATGCTGTAGCAGACTTAAATGCACAAGTCTTAGATCCTGGAAAAGGAATCTTAATTTATATATTTAGTGATATTGACTATGATGGAGATGATGATTTACCAGTAACTATAAGTGTAAATGAAGATAGCGCACTTCAAAAATTCAATAATAATTGGAATAATTTCAGCTTAGGTTCTGAAGTATCATCAAGAGAGTGGAATTTATTAGGGAACCCATACGGATTAGCAATTGATGTTCAGAATTTATTAAATCAGAACCAATCCTATTATTCTACTATATACATATGGAATAATCAAACTCTTAGTTACAAAACTCACAATGGAATTTCAGGAGATATCTATCAAGGACTTGTAGCGCCTTTTGAAGGCTTTTGGATCCAAACCCTCAACCTAGATTCAAGCGATTTTATTTTTGATTATGAAAGTATGGTTGTTAATAGTTACGGTAATAGTGGTAGAAACAACACGTCTACGCCTTCAGACTCTATGGGTTATGGAGTGATTACATTTGAATCAGAGGGTTATGAGAGTTCAGTTTATATATCTTTTTCAGAATCAGGTGATGTGAATTTAGATCCTGCAGATGCTCGCCGAATTATTCCAATGCAGCCTTCAACTCATCTTACTAGCATGATTTATGAGTCAGGAAAGTCGCTCTCAATTAACAATCTTCCTTTTAATTTAAATAATGATGTGATGTATCCATTAGATGTGATGATGCTAGAGGTGATGGAAACTGGATATGAAACACAGGAAGCAGAGGTCGATATATCTTATGATCTTACTCAATTGCCAGAAGGGATTATATTGGCTTTAAGAGATAACAGTACTGATGAGATGATGTATTTGGAAGGTTCTTCATTAGAAACATCTTTACAAAGTAAAGGGAACTTTGATTATCCCTCAGGACATATGTCTAACTATCCAGAGTTAGGAGAATCGCAATTTACGTTATTTGTTTATGGAACATTAGCTTCAGTAGATGAAGACATTATTCCAGAGACCTATGCGTTATCTCAAGCTTATCCAAACCCCTTTAATCCAAGCACAGTGATCGGATATGACTTGCCGGTAGACAGTTATGTTCAATTAGATGTTTATGATATTACGGGCCGTCATGTGAGCAGTTTAATTGATGGAATGGTGAGAGCTGGAGAACAAGAATTTACTTGGACCACAAACCAACTTGCTTCAGGAATATATTTAGTCAAGCTAGTAACAGGTGGTAAAATCTTTAATCAAAAAATCACGTATTTGAAATAGGATTATACTATGAATAAAAAAGTAAAAACCATATTAATCGCAATGATAGCCCTAACGAGTCTGGCATTTGCACAAGATCCACCTGCATTACCGGGTGCACCAAATCAAGGACCGATTGGTGGTATGATCTGGTTAATCATTGGAGCAGGTGCGCTAGTGATTAGGAACTATTTTAAAAAATAAAATTAATTATTCTTTTCATCCTGCCAATTTGCATCAGGATATAGATATTTTCCCATATTATAAAATTCCCAAGCCTTGTTCATATTTCCTAAACTTTGGTAAGCAGAAGCTATATCGTAGTAAAGAAATATATAAGGTGAATAGTTGAGAATTTCTTCTGCCCTTTGTGTATATCTTTTTAACATTCTATTATTTCCCTCTCTTTTTGCTTTTTCAAAATAGGCCTTGAGAATATAGATATCATATTTTAGCCTAAGGGCACTTCTATTAAACACGTTTTGCAAAAAATTTCCTTTCCCTGTTTTTTCATACTTTGTTATCCAATAACCCGCTTGGTAAACGGTTAACAAGAAAATAATCGAAAGTGTAGGAATCGTAAATGAGAGATACTTTGGTAAATAGGAAAAAGAGTTGCTGAAGCTTCTGCTTTTACCTAGCTCATGATCACTGAAAAATACAAAAAAACAAAATAAAAAAAGATGAGTTGCTGAATTATAAAATGGATATTCTACCTGAGTATGAAAAAATAACGGAAATATTACTCCAATAATCGGTAAAATATTTTTTAACTTTTTTCGGACCAATAGAATAATGTATGGAAAAACTATTACAGAAAAACCAACAAGAGTTATTAACCCGCCCTCCACAAGCCAGAATAAAAATTCATTATGGGGATGTAGAACATTTTTTGTTCCTAAATTAACATCGCTTGAACTTTCTGACTTAGATTTAGCGTGTTTATTTAGAAAGACAGTGTGGAAAGTCCCATAGCCATGTCCCAAAAACGGTTTTTCAAAGAAAAGATCAAAGCTCAATTTATAAAGTCCTTTTCTGACTGAAAAAGAATTATCATTACTTATAGATGATCGCTTCACAAAACGAGTGTTATTTGAATAGTTTTCTTTAAGATATTGCCCAGTTCCCAGACCAAACACCGTAGCTAAAATTAGAATGATGAGATTAGTTTGGATACTTTTTATTGTTATTAATATCAAAAAAATAGAGATCGGAAGCGCTATAATTGCGGTTTTTGATTGTAGTACAATGAGCGATATGGAGCAAAAAAAAGATGTGATGTAAAAAATGAGAGCCTTTCGGGAAATAAAATGAACTTCCTCTTTCCTTTTGGAAATGATAAAAAAGGATAAAACAATGCCATAAATTAAAAACGTAGACTGGACATTTCGATGGTTCAAAGTGTTAAAAATATAATTGTTGACTTTTGCAGGCAAAATGAAATCAGAGGAGAATTGAGTTCCTAATTCTGCAACTGACTTGATTAGGGCTGAGCAAACAATTAGAAAAAATAAATGGTGAAAATCATTTCTTTTCAACTTTAGCTGTTGAAATGAAATATATAAAATCGGTATGCTGGCAACGCCAATAAATCTAATATATAGAAATTGAGCAGGTATACTTTTTCCGTACATCAATGGTATAAACAATAACGATATACCAAGAGTTAAATATAGACTAAATTGAGTTAGTCGAATTTTCTTTTTTAAATGAATATTCCCAATCCCAATTCCAATACATATTGAAATAAATATCCATGTATTTGCATTGAATGGAAGGTAAAGACCTGTTCCATCGGTATAATCAAAGGTTAAATGGATACCAAAGATAAAATAAAGGAAGAAAAGTAACTTAAAAACTTCTTTTATGCTCAAACCATTCATAGCCGTGTACAATCTTAAATACTTTTTGTTAGATAAGTCATAAAAACTTTTTGAAACAAGAGATTAAAGCTGCAGGATTTAAATTGCTTAAAACGTCACCTTTTTATACAATTGAAAAGGTGATTGTGTATTTGGAGGTGAAGCGTAGCATTATGATACATTAGGCTAAGATTTAGCTTGTTCTTAGCTCTAATTGATTCTGGCATAAAAATTGCAAACTAAAGCTGTGAGACACTATTTTACATTATATCTAAAAGGTTTAATGAATAGCACTGGAGCATCATTAGCAGAATTTGCCGTTGTTACCGCTATGATGGCTACTTTCGTAGGCACATCCGCGCCCAAATTTTCAGATTTAATGGAATATGGTAAAGAAAAAAAAAGCTTTAATCAAATAGATAGAATCCTCACTTTAGCCACAAATTTTTACAACGAAACAGCTCGTTTAGAAGGCCGTGGAAGGTTTCCAGGCCAAGATAAGTTTGATATGCCAGTTGGTGGATACACTCTGTTTGAAGAGCTTAATTCTGAATTGTTTTTGTTTGAAACAGGAAATAGTTCACAATCATCCAAATGGGCTTCCGTTTTTGGGATTAATAATCCAAAGGCGCCCGCTCCAAATGATACACAATTTTTTGATGATGCAGTAGAAACATTGAATTGTAATAACTGTTCCAAAAATCGTTTTCCTGGGCATGAGGAATGGTTATTTTTAAGTGCAAGGGATCCCTTTGTAAGTCCATACCAAGATGGGCATTACATCTATATAGTGATTCCAGGATACAAAATAAATTCTTCAATAATTTCGCCTAAGTTGATTGTTGCAGATGCTGAAAACCCTGCTAAGCTTCACAAAATTTTAGCACTTTAACGTTAAAGTTGCTGATGAAAAAGAACTTTTTTTTTGTATCTTTTTTATTTTTAATAGGATGTGAAAAAAGTATAGATATTAAAAATCTAAACGAAATTAACAATCATTTGATAAGCAATAATAAGAATTACAGTGGTTCTGTTTACCAACAAACAATGGGTAAAAAGGTCAGTTTAGGTAAAGTGAAAAATGGTAAAAAGATTGGTATTTGGTTTGATACAGGTCCAATACTTATCCACAGGGGGCAATATGATGAAGGTAAAAGAAACGGAGTTTGGAAAGGAAGATATAGAACTGTTGATCAACCATTAGGTTATATTGGAGGATACAAAGATGATCTTAAGATTGGTGAATGGAAAGGTTTTTCAAAAACAGGGAAACTTTTATATGTTGGGAAATTCAGTAATGGTTTAAAAGATAGCACTTGGAAATACTGGTACGAAAATGGAATCCTAAGCGATAGTGGAAAATACAAGGATGGAATTGAAGTTGGAAATTGGAAATATTATAATGAAGATGGCTCTTTTGAAAAACAAAAATTTTATAAACAATAGTATATAAAAAAGTCAAATTCTATAGACGTATCATTATGAGTCATCAATTATGTATCTTTTTGATACAAATTCCTAAAATCAATACATTTTAAATAAAATCTATAATATGGCATAGTATTTGTATCTCTACTATTGTGATCTGTATTTATAACAAAACAAATATTATTATGAGAAATAAAAAACATCAATATAAAAAGGGAAATACATTAGCAGAGTTTGCTGTAGTCACAGCTCTTATGGCTACTTTAGCTGCAACAGCCAGCCCTAAATTATCAGAGCTTTCAGAGAACGGTAAAAAAGAGAAGTCCATAAATGAAATAGGAAAGATTGTATCACAGGGTCAGCAGTTTTATCAAGATGCAGCAGACACTGAAGGTAGAGGACGTTTTCCCGGTCAAGGCAGATACGATATGACTGTTGGAGGAGTTACTCATGCCGCAAGAGGAGTCAATTCAAACAATCATTCTACTGAATTAGCAGACGCAGAGATAGATATTTTTGGGGTGTACAATTCTTCTAACGACACCTGGTCAGGCGGAAGCTTTACTAACTTCGAACATTCTAATGCTTCTGGATGGTTATCAGTATTTGGTTTATCCAGCGACGTTAATTTACCGGACAACCATAATTTACATGTGGATGATAATATTGATGTAGAATCAGAAAATGCAAATGAGTGTAAAAATTGCCAGGGAACAACCTACACTGGGCATGAAGAATGGCAAATAGCATTTGGTGGAGAGGTTTTAAACAGTCCATTTCAGGATGGTCATTTTATATATAGAGTAATACCAGGATATGGTTCTGGAAGTAATTCAATAGCACCTATTTTATTTGTTGCTGACCTTGAAAATCCTGCAGAGCTTAATGCAGTATTATCTCCGTAATGATAAAATTTAAATGGTAGATATAACTTTTAAAAAAGTCTAAAGAAGAATTGTTTCGAAACAAAAAAAGGAGAGTAAATGAAACATACAATAAAGAGAGCCATTAAGAGTTGGAAAAATGTTAAGGGAAGTTCGCTTGCAGAATTTGCTACAACAACAGCTCTTATGGCTACATTAGCTGCTACAGCTGCACCAAAGCTTTCTGAATTATCGGAAGGGACTAAAGGTGAGAAGTCAGTTAATGAACTCGACAAACTAAAAGCTCTAGCCTCCAACTATTATCAGGACGCTGCCTCTATTGAGGGTCGTGGTCGTTTTCCTGGTCAAGGAAGATATGATATGGTTGTAGGTGGTGCTACACATGGTACAAGAAGCGCGATTCACGATAGTGCCCTTTATAGATCTGAACTAGCAGATATTGAAGCCGA
>CACLYL010000020.1 GCA_902611135.1 uncultured Fidelibacterota bacterium
GCAACAAACTATCAGAGTTAATTATACTATTTTTTAAAGAGTTATGGTCTTTATGCCTTGAAACTGCACCTTACTTACTATTAGGAATGTTTTTTTCTGGCCTAATTTATATCTTTATTGATAGCAAATTTATTTTAAAACACATAGGTTCAAAAAGTTTATCCTCAATCTTTAAATCTACAATAATGGGGATCCCAATACCTCTTTGCTCTTGCGGAGTTATTCCTGTAGCATCAACTATTAGAAATTCTGGGGCATCCAAGGGGTCTACAGTCTCATTTTTAATCTCGACACCTCAAACTGGAATTGATAGTATTTTTATGACTTATGGTATGATGGGTCCTGTTTTTGCTATTTTCAGACCTTTTGCAGCCTTTATTTCTGGAATAATAAGTGGATTAGTCGTTAACAGGTTTGATGATGAATCTCATAATCATGTTTCAGAAAATTACTCAAAAGAGGAAAAAGTAAATCTAAGAGAAAGACTTAAGATTGGATTCAATTACGGCTTTGTAGTGCTACCATCGGACATACTGGTGCCACTTTTACAGGGACTCTCTGTTGCAGCGCTCATCAGTTTAGTTATCCCCCCAGATTTCATTGCAACCTATTTTTCGGATAGTAAGTATCTTGTTTTCATTTTAATGCTCTTTATTTCATTACCCATATATGTTTGTGCAACTGCTTCTGTTCCTATAGCAGTTGCTCTTATGGCAAAAGGAGTTTCTGCTGGTGCTGTATTTGTTTTCCTAATGGCAGGACCAGCGACAAATGCCTCCTCAGTCGCTGTTGTAAAAAAAATTCTAGGCAAGAAAGTAATGTTTTTATACTTATTTTTAGTTGCAACTATTTCAGTTTTTTTTGGTATTGTTTTTGATCTATTTCTTAAAACTAAATTACCAATCTCTTTGCATCATCACTCCCATAATCACGGTCAAAATTATTTTTCTACAATTTTAGCTGTTTCATTTATATTATTAATGATTAATGCTTACTTTAACAAAGGCAGGAATATCAACATGACAAATTCTTCTGAAAATAATAAGTTTAATGATAAGTTATCTCTTATAGTCAAAGGGATGACATGTAGTCATTGCAAACAGAGCGTTGAAAATGGCTTAGAGAATATAGATGAGGTTAAAAATACAATCGTAAATCTTGAGACCGGGCAAGTAATAATTCAAGGTGACAAGTTAGACAAAGACATGATTACAACCACGATCGAGAATCTTGGGTTTTCCATTAAATGAAAATGATTTAACTATCTAATTTTTTTACTCTTCTAGTATGACGACCACCAGCAAAGGGCTCAGACAACCAAAGTTCAATGACCTTTATTATTTCACTTTTACTCATAAATCTGGCCCCAAGTGATAAGATATTTGCATCATTGTGTTCCCTAGACAACTTAATAATCTCAATTGGTCCATTGTAAAATACAGCTGCTCTAACCCCTTTTATCCTATTTGCCGCCATGGCCTCTCCCTGACCTGATCCCCCTAATATTATGCCTCGACTTGAGATATCTTTAGATACCGCTAATGCACATGGAAAAATAAAATCTGGATAATCATCTAAGGCATCATATTCATAGGCTCCATGATCGACAATAATATATTTTTTTTGAAGATATGTTTTAATTGCATTTTTTAGTTCTAATCCAGCGTGGTCAGTTGCTAAATGAATCTTCATAATAATGTCTTTAAATGTTCTCTAATTTTCATTTCAACTTTTTCACAGGTAAATCCAAATTCTTCAGCTAAATCTCCATAAGGAGCGGACAAACCATAATGATCAATGCTTATCGATAAACCATTTGGACCATGATATTTTTCCCATCCCCTAGAAATTCCAGCTTCAAAGGTAACCTTTAGTGCTCCTCTTTGCGGTAATAAGTTATTTTTATAAACATCGGATTGCTGATCAAATATTTCAAAACATGGCATGCTAACCACCCTTATTCTTTTGTCAGGCATTAAATCCGCAGTTTTCAAAGCCAAAGAAAGTTCTGACCCAGTTGCTATAAAGATTATTTCTGGAGAAATGTCACAATCCTGAACTACGTAAGCACCTTTTCGAACACCATCATCAATAAAATCACAATCATTTTGCAAAACTGGGACACCTTGCCTCGTTAACAATAAAGCCGATGGAGTACTTTGATTTTCTAGTGCCAATTTAAAACAAACAGCGGTCTCTTTTGCGTCTCCAGGTCTAAATATATTAAAATTAGGAATACTTCTCAGAGCCATTGCATGTTCAATAGGCTGATGAGTTGGACCATCTTCTCCAACAAAGAACGAATCGTGGGTGAACTCATGGACAACTCTAATCTTTTGAATTGCAGCCAACCTCAGAGCAGGTCTTTCATAATCAGAAAAAACTAAAAATGTACCTCCAAATGGAATGACTCCTCCATGTATAGATGCTCCATTCATTATAGCGGCCATGGGAAATTCTCGAACTCCAAATGCAATATTTCGGCCTGTTTTATTTTTACTACCATAATCACCATAAGTGGAGGCAAAATTTCCCGTATAATTAGAGGGTTCTAAATCTGCTGATCCGCCAATTAAATTTGGAATGGATTTTGAAAAATGATCTAAGGTCGCGCCAAATGCTTTCCGAGTTGCTAATGAAGATCCATTTTCAAAGTTTGGATAATTTATACTAGGTAAATTATTTTCAATTGAAATTGACCAAAATCTATTAAGGTTCTTATTTCTTCTGCTAATTAATAATTCATGATCCCATTTTTTGACGGATTCTTGAAGAATTTTAAAATTAGCTCTAAAATGAAGGATTACTTCCTTAGGAAGGTAAAAAGGATCTAATGGAAGCCCTAATTTTATTTTTGTGGCATTGATTTCATCTTGTGGTAAAGGCGCACCATGAGTATTATGATCTCCTTCCATTTCAGAGCAACCCTTCGCCATAATTGTTGTCCCAATAATCAAGCTAGGTGAATCAGATATTTTAGCTTTTTCAATCGATTTGCGAATTGACTCATGATTATGACCGTCAATTTTTTGAACATTCCAACCAAAACCCTCAAAAACTTTTTCATAATTCGTTGAATCAGATCGTCTTACTTTGCCAGAAATTTGAGCATCATTAGCATCGTAGAACACAATTAATTTGGATAATTTTAAATGCCCTGCAAGTGAGGCGGAACCTAAGGTTATTGGCTCTTGCATGTCCCCATCACTAGCAATCACATAGGTATAATGATCAATTAAGCTTGAAGCTTTCTTGTTAATGGATTTTAAACTATGATTTAGAAAAGATTCTGCAAGTGCCATTCCCACGCTCATCCCAAATCCTTGTCCCAATGGTCCTGTTGTGCATTCAACCCCATCTATTTCAAGTTCTGGGTGACCTGGGGTTCTGCTGTGTAATTGCCTAAAGTTTTTTAAATCCTCAATCTTAAGAAAACCCATTAAAGTTAGCAAAACATATTGTAATGCAGATTCATGACCTGCCGACAACACGAACCTGTCTCTATTGAACCAATTTGGGTTATCTGGATTAAAATGTAAATATTCTTTAAAAAGTATATATGCAAAATCGGATGAGCTCATCGGACCTCCTGTATGTCCAGAATTTGCATTTCTGACTGTATCCATAATTAAGCCTTTTATAACTGAAATTGTGAATATGTCTTTTTCTTTTTTATTTAACTCTGAAAAAGAGTTTTTGGCATTTTTCATAAATATGTTTATTTAACTTGCTAGTTTATAAAATTTTTTAATTGTTGATACAGGATCAGAAGACTTAAAAACTTCTGATCCAGCAACCAGTATGTCTGCACCTAAATCCACAACGTGTTTTGCATTATGTAATTTTACTCCCCCATCAACTTCTATCATGACTCGATCTAAACAATTTTGATTTAAATAGGATTTTAAATTTTTAATTTTTTGATCAGAACCCTTAATATAACCTTGTCCCCCAAATCCTGGCTCAACACTCATTATCAAAACAAGATCTACCTTATCCAATAGATGATATATTTTATCAATAGAGGTATTAGGCTTTATTGAAATGCCAACTTTACATCCACTGGATCGAATTAAATCAATTACTTTCTCGGAATTAGATGCAGCCTCATAATGAAAAGTAATATTATCAGCTCCAGCTCGGGCAAAGGGCTCTACTAACTTTTCTGGTTCTACTACCATCATGTGAACGTCGATAAACTTTTGAGTGCATCTCCTTAGAGATTTAACAACTGGCGGGCCTACGGTTAAATTTGGTACAAATTGATTATCCATAACATCAACGTGTATCCAATGAGCTCCGCCCTCACTACATATATCGAGCGCAGATTGAAGATTTGAAAAATTTGCAGAAAGAATGGAAGGTGCTAATTTAAAATTTGACTTCATTTTTAGTCACTTAATTTAAAAAAAAATGAAATATGCTAATTATAAATAAATGTAATTTTTTCTTTTAAATTTTTACTCAGACTGTTACTTACCGGACAGGTTTTTGCCGCTCTTTCTAATTTTTCCCTATCTAGTTGGTTTATTTCACTAAAAAAGTTGAACTTTATTTTAATTTCAGATATTCTCCTTGGATTATCACCCATTACTTTTTCAACCTCAGCGGTAGCATTTTCAACGTCAATATCATTCCGTTCAGCAATGATTCCCATTATCGTCATCATACAAGAAGCTAATGAAGTTGCGACTAAATCTGTTGGGGAAAATGCAGCACCTTTCCCGTGGTTATCTATTGGTGCATCAGTAACAATTTTTTGATTAGAAGCCAAATGAATCGCTTCAGTTCTTAAACTTCCTTTGTAAATTACTTTTGACGTCATGTGTTTTCTCCTAATTTATTGTGTTAAATCTTTATTTTAAAATCGGCAACAAACTTTCAATTTTTTTATACAGTTTAGGTTTTGAAATATCTTTACTAAGAAATTCAAGCATCAATTTAAACTGAATTTTTCCTCTCCTATACACCTCTGAATAAGGAATTTGATGAAATGAAACCATCGAATAACGTGGTACAAATCTATTAGGGAATTTTTTTTCTAATTTTAATTCAAGTTCTCTTATTTTTAGATAAGATTCATCATTCACAGAATCACGCATCTCAACATAATTCTCCAAAGCCAATTCATCAATGATACTCCCCACCAAATAAATCATCATCTATAATATCACAATTATGGGCTTTTTTGGGCGTTTCACCATTTGGTTTCATACTTCCCGTACTAGAATCAGATGAGTTCATAATCTTTTGTATGAGATTTTCCCTTAATTTTTGATCTCTTTCTTCGAGTATATTATTTTGCTCTGCGGCATAGTATTGAGTACCCTCTATCCATGTTTCTTGGACTTTGGAGTAAATAGATAAAGGAGGTCCATCCCAGATTACAAAATCAGCATCTTTTTTTTCTTCAAGGGAACCAACCCATTTATCAATTTTTAACTGTTTGGCAGGATTAATAGTAATGAATTTTAAAGCCTCTTCTTCTGAAAGGTTACCATACTTTACCGCCTTAACTGCTTCAGTATTCATCCGTCTAGCTAGTTCACTATCATCAGAATTAAATGATACTAACACATCATTTTTTGCCATTAATGAACCATTATAAGGGATAGCATCAATCACCTCATATTTATATTGCCACCAGTCCGAGAAAGTAGAGGCGCCCGCACCATGTTCAGCAAGAATGTCTGCTATTTTATAGCCTTCAAGAACATGTTGAAAAGTAGCGATTGTAAAACCAAAATCCTCTGCAACCCTTGTTAACATTAATATCTCATCTTGTCTGTATGAGTGACAATGAAGTAATCTTTTCCCTTCTAAAATTTCTGCAAGGGCTTCTAGTTCCAAGTCAATTCTAGGGGGGACCTTTTTTCGTTGGGCAGTAGAGCTACGGTTGTATGTTTTATGAGTGTGTCTATAATCTTGAGCTGCTCTAAAAGCATCCCTTATAATTTGTTCAACACCCATTCGAGTTTGAGGATACCTTCCATTACCGGCCCAATTAGCTTGTTTCACATTTTCACCTAAGGCAAATTTTATACCTTCTGGCGCATTTTTATATATCAGCTCATTCGGTCCTTTACCCCATCTAAGTTTAATAACGGCATTTTGGCCACCAATTGGATTTGCAGATCCGTGTAAAATATTAGCCGTGGTGAGACCACCACCTAATTGCCTGTAAATATTAATATCATCGGCAAACAAAACATCTTTGATTCTAACTTCTGCAGTGACAGCCTGGGCACCTTCGTTAATGGACGATGCTGCTGAATGACTATGGCAATCTATTAATCCAGGTGTGACATGTTTATTTTTACCATCAATAATAATCGCACTCCCTTGGGGAACGGTAATATCTGGAGCAATTTTGTCTATTTTACCATCTACAAATAAGATATCCCAATCCTCTAAAATACCTTTTGGTCCACATGTCCAAAGTGTTGCGTCATTAATTAAAATAGCATTTGGAGTTAACAAGTCATCAGATACCCCGTAAGCACCCTCTGGGAAATAAAGTGATAGATCACTTGTTTGAAAAGGTGTTCTAGGCTTTTTTTCTTTCTTTGATACTCTCTTTGCATTGAATGGATATCGTTGATTAGATACATCATTAGCAAAACCAGAGAGTATATCTGGCATAACTTCCCCGCTAAAACCTAAATTTCCATTAAACCCTAATTTGGATGCATCAAAAGTAAAAGATAAAAATTGATCGCTATAACGAATGTTCTTTACATCAATACTATGATCATTATGAATGATTGTACCATTTAAACCTTTTGGAGTAGAGGCAGACGTAGTTGATGATTTTTTTTTCTTATTCGATTTAGAAAATTTTAGCTTTACGCTTATATCGCCTACATTTAATTTCCATTCTCCTTTAATGTCATGAACATGCCTAGGGGCTATGTAATGCTCCTTACCTGCAATCCACAAGGAGATGACTCTAGATTTTGGATTGAAATAATTACCATCAGTAACAACTAAATTTGCCATATATCCCGGTTGAATTCTACCCATTACCTTTTCCATTTGCATCGCTCTTGCTGGAAATGTGGTCATTGCCGCATATGCAACATCCTGTGGTAATCCTCTATCGATCATCTTTTGTAAGTTTTTTCTAAAATCAGATTTACTTTTCAATTTACTCGAGGTGAGCCCAAAAAATAATCCCGAATCGTATACTTTATGTATGTTGTCAGGAGCCATATCCCAATGCTTTAATTGTTCAGTGGAGTATTGATGTGACATGTATGGTTCAGAAACTTTTGGCTTTGCAGGAAAATTGAGAGGAAAAACAAAGAATGGCTTTTGCGGTTTTATTTTCCCTATTCTTCTATATTCATAACCGCTTCCTAGTATCCATGGAGTAAGGTTGTATTCTTTCGAAATATTAAGAGCTCTTATTGCAGCGTGTTCCTCGTTTGTCATAAAGAAGAAAGGTTTACTATTTTCTTTGAAATCAGCGAGACTTAAAAGGGCGGGATTAAATTGGATTGGCTCATTTTCTTCAGGAAATTTATCCATGATACCATTTGCTTTTGAATACCAATCTGCATCTAAAAGTGTTTGCCTAATAAGTGCAATCACACCTAAAAGAGAATTAGGATAGCTTCTATCACTCCAGTTACTCCTTTTAAATTCGACTACTTGAGTTACATTCGGTTTTATTGAAGTAAAGTCTTCGTTTAGTAAAATTAAATCTGATGTTCCTTTAAAGATGCCTTCCTTGGGAACAATATGTGCGGCTGTTATTCCCAAAGACCTTAGAGATTTTATTTCTTTATCTTTGATCTTAAAGTCATCTTTAGCTCGGTAATTTGCACGAACTTTTGAGTTCCAATGATCATCAGGACTAATAACATTTTCATCTTTTTTTATCTCATGCCAACTATCAATAAATCCTGCATAGACATGTGCTCCTTCAAGATCTATTTCATAAGCATCCTTAGGTATTTTAATATACCTTCCAACTTTTTCAATCTTGCCATTTCGAATGATGATAGTTCCATCTTTGATTGAATCACCAGGTTCTGTATGTATTTTTGCATTACTTAAAGCCCATACCCTCGGATCATTTTTGTGTAAATCCTTTGTTGGTTCGGTTTGAGAAAAAACTATACTAAACCATATAATAAATGGTACATATATTTTCATTAAAAGTTTGGTCCCTCTAATTCCTGCTTTTTAAGAAAAGATGTTATAAAGGTGTAACTATCATTTATTTCATCAGATATATAGAATAATTTTAAGTCTTCTTTCGATATAGTTCCAATATCTACTAAATAATTCCAGTTTATTACATTTTTCCAATAATCTTTTCCATATAAAACAATGGGAAGCCTCTTTTTTATTTTCCTAGTTTGTATCAATGTCAATAGTTCCATTAGTTCATCTAAAGTCCCAAATCCGCCTGGCCAGACCACAAAAGCTTTTGCAGAATATAAAAACCAAAATTTCCTCATGAAAAAATAGTGAAATTTTAAATTAAGATCTTCAGAAATAAATTCGTTTTTTGTTACTTCATATGGAAGCGATATTGTTAATCCAATACTTTGTCCATCAGCCTCGGCTGCACCTCGATTGGCTGCTTCCATTATTCCGGGGCCACCTCCTGAGCAAATGATATGTCTCTTTTTTGGATCTTTAATTTTTATGCTCCACTCAGTTAATTTTTTTGAAAGACTTTGAGCATCCAAATAATATTGACTCATGTTTAACTTTTTTTGTTCGCTGTTTTTTGAATTGGATTCATGTTCACTCTTTGGAGATATTCTTGCGGAACCAAAAAACACAATTGTATTTTCAATTTTATGTTTTTTTAATTTTCTTTTCGGTCCATAATATTCAGATAATATTCTAATTGAACGCCCTTCAGGGCTACTTAAAAATTCCGTATCATAATAAAATCGATCTTTCTGTTTACTTTCTGACATTTGTGATATTCCTTGTGAAACGTGAAAGATGAAAATAATGATTTTTATAAGTATTTGAAAGATAGTTTTATAATCTATTGATTAGACAATTTCATTTAAGTTATTTTCTTTTTATGATCCTACGCCTTTTTTTAATAGTATGGGTAATTTTATCGTGCTACAATGCACCTCCAGCAAAAATAATTATTATGCCTCCAACAAAAGAGATGAGACCTGATTTAATAGAGGATACGATTTATTCAAAAGGATATATGTCAGAGTATGATATATGGGAGTTTTTAAGGACAAAACCATCTGAAGTTGAGGTTTTAGAAACATTTGGCTTACCTGATTCAGTTTGGCTAGATGATCTTGAATCAACCAAATTTATATATTATTTTGTCGATATGATTCAAGATTATAATACGATTGAGATAAGTACAAAAACAGATAGTGTTTCAGGCTTTGAATGGGACTAAAAGAGCAAAACAATAAAAAATTGAATTATAGCGATTACTTAAATCTTGATAAGATACTAAACAATCAAGATCTAAAAAGTAAGGTAGCGGGTAAGGAGTCTCATGATGAAATGCTTTTTATTGTTATCCACCAAATATATGAACTATGGTTTAAACAAATCATACATGAGCTAGATTCAGTTTTAAAAATATTTGGTAAAGATGATATCCATGAATCTGAAATAAGCTTAGCTGTTCATAGATTGGATAGAGTAATTGAAATTCAAAAAATCCTCATTGATCAAATTCGAGTTTTAGAAACAATGACAGCGATCGATTTTTTAGAATTTCGAGATTATCTTTTTCCTTCTTCAGGATTTCAAAGTGCTCAATTTAGATTAATTGAAAATAAATTAGGCCTTCTCGTCAATAGACGTTTAAAGTATGGTATGCAAGATTATAAAAATGTTTTATCAATTGATCAAAAGAAATTAGTAAAAGAGAGTGAGGAGCGTAATTCTCTTTTTAGATTAATTGAAAAGTGGTTAGAGCGGACACCATTTTTATTTTTTAAAGGTTTTGACTTTTGGGATCAATATACTAAATCGGTTTTAAAAATGCTCGATGAAGAAGAAATCGCAATTAAAAATAATCCAAACCATAGTGCAGATGATATTGATTTCCATTTAAAAGAACATAGTAAAGCTTCTAGTTCATTTGAGGCCTTAATTAATGCACAGATCCATGATAAGTTAATCGCTCAACAGAAAAAAAGATTATCGCATAAAGCGACTCAAGCGGCACTTTTGATATTTCTCTATAGAGATGAACCTATACTACATTCACCTTTCAATTTACTTTCTAAATTGATGACAGTCGATGAATTATTTACAACATGGCGTCAGAGACATTCTTTAATGGTTCGCCGAATGATTGGTGTGAAGATTGGTACAGGAGGATCTTCGGGCCACTCTTATTTGCAGGCTACTGCTGAAAAACATAAAATATTTTCAGAACTAACAGATTTATCAACCTTTTTCATACCACGATCTGCTTTACCCAATCTACCTGAAAATATAAAGATTAATCTAGGATATCATTACAAACCATGAAAAAATCGTTGGAAAATAAAAGAGCTCTTGTTTGTGGCAGTACTGATGGAATAGGAAGATCAACAGCAATTTTAATGGCTAAAGAAGGATGTGAAGTAATTTTAGCTGCCAGAAATGAAAAAAAGTTAAAATCAACTTTAAAAAAATTATCCACATCTAATAATCAAAATCATAGTTTTCTTTGTGCAGATTTTAACAAAACAAACCTCCTAAAAAATCAATTAGATTTATTTATGAAAAAACTAAATAAACCAATCCATATTTTGATAAATAATTCAGGTGGCCCAGGTGGTGGCTTATTAATTGAAGCAAAAGAGGAAGATTTTAAACTCGCATTTGATCGACTACTAATTGCCAATCAAATAATTACACAAGCCGTAGTAAAAAATATGATTAATGATAGTTATGGCAGAATCATTAACATCATATCGACATCGGTTAATCAAGTGCTTCCTGGTCTTGGTGTATCAAATACTATACGCGGAAGCGTAAGTCAGTGGGCAAAGACTTTAGCAATTGAATTGGGTGAAGATGGTATTACGGTGAATAATATATTACCTGGATATACTGATACAAATCGTTTGAAAAGTCTTGCAGTTTCAAAATCTAAACAATTAGGAATTAGTGTTGAGGAAATACGAGCACAATGGGAAAGTAATACCTCATTAAAAAGAATCGGAAAACCAGAGGAGATTGCAAATGTTATATTGTTTCTAGCTTCTGAGGCCTCAAGCTATGTCACAGGTCATAATCTGTCCGTAGATGGTGGACGCTTTGGTGTCTAGTGAAAAGGATAAGCCATAAACAAATTACTCATCTAGATCCAAACTGGATTAAAATCAAAATAGAGAGCTTTTTAAGAGAAGATGCTCCACATGGAGATATTACGAGCGGTAATATTATTTCAGCAGAAAAAGAAATACATGCTAAAATGATCTCTGCTGATGACTTAGTGTTTTGTGGAAGAGCAATAATTCCATACTGTTTCCCAGACAGCTGTAACGTCAGAGTTCATTTTGAGGAGGGTGCTTCATTAAAAACAAATCAAATAATAGCAGATATTCATGGTCCAGCTATTGATGTATTAACTTGCGAAAGAGTTACTTTAAACTTAATTCAACGCCTGTGTGGTATTAGTACTGAGACTAAAAGGTATACAAGTTTAAAACTTCCGAAAGGTTTCAAAGTGATGGATACTCGCAAGATGACACCAGGATTAAGAAAATTTGAAAAATATGCTGTACAAACTGGAGGAGGTTGGAATCATAGATTGGATTTATCGTCGGCTGTATTGATTAAAGATAATCATATTCAAACAGCTGGGGGGATAAAACAAGTTTTTGATCGATTAATATCAAAAAACACAGCTAATTTTCCAATAGAGCTAGAGGTTGATACAATTGATCAATTAACAGAAAGTTTATCAATGAGAATCGATGGTTATTTGCTCGACAATATGTCCCCAAAAATAGTGAAAAAAGCAGTTCAAATAATTCGTGATCAGTCAGATGGGGATTCTATTTTTATTGAAGCGAGCGGAGGAATTGATTACAATAATCTAAAAGAATATGCTTCTACTGGCGTAGATGGTGTTTCGATGAGTGCAATTACAACAAAAGCTCCTGTGCCTGATATAAAGTTAGAATTTAATTAATGGAGACTATTTACAATTATGTTAATGGTGAATTAATTCCTCCCAGAGAAGGAAATTATTTGCAAGTTTTTGCTCCTTCTTCAGGACAGCCTTATGCGAAGGTTCCTAATTCTTGCTACGAGGACGTCAACCAAGCATATGAATCGGCAAATAATGCCTTTGATAATTGGTCTGAGCTTACTTCAGATGAAAGAGGAGATTATTTAATTGCGATTGCAAATGAGTTAGAAAAAAAGATAGACTTTTTTTCTCAGCTAGAATCAAGAGATACAGGTAAACCAATAACTTTAGCAAAAACGCTTGATATTCCAAGATCAATTTTAAATTTGAAATTTTTTAGTGAATCTTCAAAAAAATTTGATTTTACTATTGAATTAACAAGTAAAAATTCAAAAAATACGATTATTAGATCACCTATAGGTGTAGTTGGGTGTATTTCTCCGTGGAATCTTCCATTATATCTATTTTCATGGAAAATAGCACCGGCTCTAATAACGGGTAACACGGTAATTGCAAAACCATCAGAAATAACACCATTTACAGCTTTCAAATTTTCTGAACTATGTCAAAAGGTTGGACTACCTCCTGGTGTTTTAAATATTGTTCATGGAAATGGCGTACAAACTGGAAAGGCTATTGTTGCACATCCTAAGATTAAAGCAATATCGTTTACAGGAGGTACGAATACAGGAAAAAAAATTGCTCAAAAAGCAATTGGAACATTTAAAAAATTGGCTTTAGAAATGGGGGGAAAAAATCCTGCGATTATTTTTTCAGATTGTAACTACGACAACATGATTCATAATGTTGTCAAATCATCCTTTATGAATCAAGGACAGATTTGTCTGTGCACCTCTAGAATACTAGTAGAAATGTCAATTTATGAAAAATTTAAAAGTGATTTTATAAATCGAATTTCAAAGTTAAAAATTGGAGATCCAGCAAAAAAAACAACTGAATTTGGAGCAATAACATCCTTATCTCAATTTAAAAAGGTAATGAGTTATATTAAAAGAGCAAAAAATGAAGGTGGGAAAGTGTTAACTGGTGGAAGTTCAATAAAGTTCAGTGGGTTTCACAAAAGTGGATGGTATATTGCGCCAACAGTAATTGAGGATGTCAAAATTAATTCAAAGATAAATCAAGAGGAAATTTTTGGTCCAGTAGTTACGCTTATTCCTTTTAAAAATGAATCAGAAGCTATTAAAATTGCTAATGATACTAAGTATGGTCTTTCGGCAACAGTTTGGAGTGAGGATAAAGTCAAATCAAATAGAGTTTCGGAAGGTTTAGAAGCAGGAATAGTATGGGAAAATTGTTGGATGGTAAGAGATCTTAGAACACCTTTTGGAGGTCTAAAAAGCTCAGGATATGGTAAGGAGGGGGGGGGAAGAGGCATTTCGTTTTTTTACTGAACCAAAAACAATTTGTAGGAGTTTATGAAAGGTAAATATAATAAACATATTTTTATTTGTATAAATGAACGTGGTGAAAACAGCCAAAGAATGGATTGTGCTTCATGCGGCGGGAAGGAGATTAGATTGGAATTTGTTAAATTGATTAATCAATATGGCTTGAAAGGTAAAGTTAGAGCAAATAAAAGCGGATGTTTGGATGTGTGCGAATTAGGTGCTGCAGTGGTAATCTATCCTGAAAATATTTGGTATGTAAAAGTTAAAGTTAAAGATGTTAAAGAAATCTTTGAAAGGTCAATATTAAAAGATGAGGTAATAAAGAGATTGGTCGCAGATAAAAATTCATGGAGCGAGCTAGAAAAAGCGAGGAAAAGATTATGAATAATGATATTAAAAAATCAAAAGCACCAGAACCTGTTGGTAAATATCCACATACAAGAAAAGTTGGGAATTTGCTCTTTTTATCAGGAATAGGACCAAGAAAACCGAATACAAATATAATACCAGGTGTTATGATGGATGGACAAGGGAATTCGATTGGTCATGATATTGAAGTACAATGTCGATCCGTGTTTGAAAATGTAAAAATAATTTTAGAGGAATCTGGCAGCAATTGGAATAATCTAGTTGATATTACTGTTTATTTAACTGATATGAAACGTGATTTTGATTTATACAATAAAATATATTCAGAATATTTTACATCAAATCAACCTTGCAGAACTACTGTTGGAATTACATCTTTACCCACACCAATAGCTATTGAGCTAAAATGTATTGCTACTGTTAAATAATTCTATAATGTCAAATCTCTTGCCAATAAACTTTAAAAACTGGATAGATGAAAATCGTCATTTGTTAAAACCTCCGGTTGGCAACAAGGTCATTTACAATGAGGGTGATTTTATAATTATGGTTGTCGGAGGTCCTAACTCTAGAAAAGATTTCCACGTTGATTCTAAAGAAGAGTTTTTTTTTCAGATTGAAGGAGATATGTTATTAGAAGTTTTTGAAGCAGGTAAAAGAAAAAAAATACTTATTAAAGAAGGAGAATTATTCTTGCTACCAAAGAATGTGCCCCACTCTCCTCAGAGGTTTAAGGATACAATAGGTTTAGTTATTGAATATAAGCGTGATAAAGGTGTTTTAGATTATTTTCAATGGTATTGTGACAATTGCGACCATTTATTATATGAAGTCTCATTAGACTTAAAAGATATTGTTTCACAATTACCACCCTTATTTGATAAATATTGGGAAGACATTAACGCTAGAACTTGTAAAAAGTGTTTAGCAGTTCAAAAAAAACCAATATTATGAAAATCGATATTCATACACATATATTGCCTAAAAATATTCCTGATTTAAAAAATAAGTTTGGGTATGGAGGTTGGATTTCAGTTGAGCATATCGGAGAAACAGCTAAAATGAAAAAGAATGGAAAAACTTTTAGACTAATCCATTCTAACTGTTGGGATAAAAATGTACGAATAAAAGAGTGTGATGAATCCAAGACGACCATTCAAGTACTTTCCACGGTTCCAGTCATGTTTAGTTATTGGGCAAAATCAAAAGATACGTTATATCTAGCCAAATTGTTAAATGATGATATTGCAAAATTAGTTTCAGATGATCCTAAGCGATTTATTGGCTTAGGAACGATTCCAATGCAAGATATTGAATTGGCAATTCAAGAACTAAAAAGGTGCATGGAAGATTTAAAACTGGCTGGGATTCAAATTGGATCAAATATTAATGGAAAAAATTTAAATCATAAAAACTTTCTGCCTATATTCGAAGCTGCTTCCGATCTGGGAGCATCTATATTTATTCATCCCTGGTCAATGATGGGGGAAAGCGAGCTAAAGGAATATTGGTTACCTTGGCTAGTGGGAATGCCTGCTGAAACGAGCCGAGCAATTTGCTCTTTAATTTTTGGGGGAGTATTTGAAAAACTACCAAATTTGCGAGTTGCATTTGCCCATGGAGGAGGATCTTTTATTGGCACAGTTGGGCGAATTTATCATGGATTTAATGTGAGACCAGATTTGGTTGCGAGAGATAATGAAGTAAGTCCCTTAGACTATTTAGGAAAATTCTGGGTTGATTCACTAGTCCATGATAAAGATGCATTAGATCTTTTGATAAAAAAAGTTGGAACAGAAAAGATAGCTTTAGGTACCGACTATCCTTTTCCCCTTGGAGAAATGAAGCCAGGAGAATTAATTGAAAGTATGAATTTTTCTGACTCAATAAAAGACAAACTTTTTTATCAAAATGCCTTAGATTGGCTTGGATTATCAGAATCACGATTTAAATGAATTTTAAAAATTCAAAAACCTTTGCACAAAAGTTAGATGAGATTGATGATTTAAAAAAAGCTAAATCGCTATTTTTATATCCTAGAGTCTCTGACTATAAAAAAACAATCTATCTTTGTGGAAATTCCTTAGGTTTGCAACCTAAATCAGTCCACTCCTACTTAAAAAACGAATTACTTCTGTGGAAAAATCGCGCCGTTCTTGGACAGCATGAAAGATGGGAAAATTTCCATGAAGATTTAGCAGTTCCAACATCAAAACTTATTGGTTCAAAACCATCAGAAGTAGTCATTATGAATGCTTTAACTGTCAACTTGCATTTGCTACTAGTATCCTTTTACAAACCGATTGGTAATCGTTGTAAAATCCTGATTGAAAAAGGCGCTTTCCCCTCAGATCAGTATGCTGTTGAATCTCAAATAAAATTTCACGGACTAGATCCAAGGGATTGTTTAATTGAATTTAAAACAGAAAATGATAAAAATTATTTTAATGATGACAATATAGTAAAAATCATTCAGGAGCAAGGCTCGGAAATTGCGACAATCCTCATTGGTGGAGTTAATTATTATAATGGACAACTTTTAGATATTAAAAGGATTACTAAATGGGGTAAAAAAATGGGTTCAATGGTTGGATTCGACCTAGCTCATGCAGTGGGGAATGTCACTTTAGACTTGAATAAATGGAACGTGGACTTTGCAGCATGGTGCTCATACAAGTATTTATGCGCTGGACCGGGCTCACCTGGTGGCGTGTATATAAACGAAAAGTATCATGATTGGAAGGGCCCAAGGTTTGAAGGTTGGTGGGGACAAAATAAAGAGATACGTTTTAATATGGGATCTTACTTTGATGGCATTAAAACCGCAGAGGGATGGCAACTTAGTAATGCTCCAATTTTTGGAATGACACCTCTGAAGGCATCAATGGAAATTTTTGATCAGTTGGGAATGCCAGCAATAAGGTCAAAGGGCATAAAGATATCATCTTTTTTAATCTATTTGATTGAAAAAAATATTCCAGAGGTTTCTATAATAACACCGAAAAACTTTCAAAAAAGAGGATGTCAATTATCATTGACTGTTAAAGATGGTAAAAGGATTTTTACCAGAGTTTCTGAGCAAGGAGTTGTTTGCGATTGGAGAGAACCTAATGTAATAAGAGTTGCTCCACATCCTTTATATAATTCTTATTTAGAAGTATATGATTTTGTTAAAATTTTGAAGAATGCGATAAATGAGAGATAAAATTACATTAATCGGAGCAGGTCTTGCAGGGCCATTAATGGGTGTCTTACTCTCAAAAAAAGGATATAGTGTTGATATTTATGAAAGTCGGCAGGACATGAGAAGATTTAAATTATCTGCAGGGAGATCGATTAATCTAGCACTATCATCCCGAGGAATCGCTGCGTTAAATGAAGTAGGCATCTTTAATAAAATTAAACCTTGGTTAATTCCAATGTCTGGAAGAATGATACATGATCAAAAAGGGCGACTCAACTTTCAACCTTATGGTCAAAGTGTTGAGGAGGTTATATATTCAATTTCTCGTGCAAAATTAAATCAAGAACTTATGAGCTTAGCTGAGTCAACCGGGAAAATATCAATTTTCTTTGAACATAAATTGTTAGGCTGTGATTTTGAAAATAAAATTTTACACTTTGATAGAGAAGAAATAAAGTTTAATAAAGTTTTTGGAAGTGATGGTTCAAACTCCATTATAAGAGATCAAATTATTCATAATACTTGTGCCAGTTTTATTCATAAGCCTTTAGGTCATGGGTATAAAGAGCTAACCATGCCAACTTCACTCACAGGCGATTTTTTGCTAAATTCAAACTCGCTTCATATATGGCCAAGAGGAGATTTTATGATGATTGCCTTGCCTAATCCAGACAAAACTTTTACATTGACACTTTTTATGCCATTGAAAGGATCTACTAGTTTTGAGAGTCTGAATAATGAGGATAGGATTAAACAATTTTTTAAAACCTATTTTGAGGATGCCTATTCCATGATACCTGATTTAGTCGAGGAATATTTAGAAAATCCTGTGGGGAAATTAGCAAGTAATTATTGCAGTCAGTGGCATTTTAAGGATACTGCAGTTATTTTTGGAGATGCTGCACATTCTATAGTCCCTTTTTTTGGTCAAGGTATGAATGCATCATTCCAAGATTGTTTAGTCCTAAATGAGTTGATAGACAAAAACAGAGACAATTGGGATTTTATTTTTAAATCTTTTTCATTAAATCATATTAAAAATGGCTATGCTATTGCTGATATGGCTTTGGAGAATTATGTTGAGATGCGTGATTCTGTGAATGATGAATCTTATCTAAAAATAAGAGAACTTGAATTAAAATTAGAAAAAAAATTCCCTAATAGATTTGTACCACGTTATTCGATGGTTTCATTTCATCAAATTCCTTATTCAGAGGTGTATAGGAGAGGAAAAATTCAGTTTAAATTGATGCTTGAATTTCTTAGTAAAGATATTTCAAAACCTAAACTGTATAAAAAAATTGAAAGTTTGTTGCCGATTTTAAAATAAAGATTTAACACAATAAATTAGGAGAAAACACATGACGTCAAAAGTAATTTACAAAGGAAGTTTAAGAACTGAAGCGATTCATTTGGCTTCTAATCAAAAAATTGTTACTGATGCACCAATAGATAACCACGGGAAAGGTGCTGCATTTTCCCCAACAGATTTAGTCGCAACTTCATTAGCTTCTTGTATGATGACGATAATGGGAATCATTGCTGAACGGAATGATATTGACGTTGAAAATGCTACCGCTGAGGTTGAAAAAGTAATGGGTGATAATCCAAGGAGAATATCTGAAATTAAAATAAAGTTCAACTTTTTTAGTGAAATAAACCAACTAGATAGGGAAAAATTAGAAAGAGCGGCAAAAACCTGTCCGGTAAGTAACAGTCTGAGTAAAAATTTAAAAGAAAAAATTACATTTATTTATAATTAGCATATTTCATTTTTTTTTAAATTAAGTGACTAAAAATGAAGTCAAATTTTAAATTAGCACCTTCCATTCTTTCTGCAAATTTTTCAAATCTTCAATCTGCGCTCGATATATGTAGTGAGGGCGGAGCTCATTGGATACACGTTGATGTTATGGATAATCAATTTGTACCAAATTTAACCGTAGGCCCGCCAGTTGTTAAATCTCTAAGGAGATGCACTCAAAAGTTTATCGACGTTCACATGATGGTAGTAGAACCAGAAAAGTTAGTAGAGCCCTTTGCCCGAGCTGGAGCTGATAATATTACTTTTCATTATGAGGCTGCATCTAATTCCGAGAAAGTAATTGATTTAATTCGATCCAGTGGATGTAAAGTTGGCATTTCAATAAAGCCTAATACCTCTATTGATAAAATATATCATCTATTGGATAAGGTAGATCTTGTTTTGATAATGAGTGTTGAGCCAGGATTTGGGGGACAAGGTTATATTAAGGGTTCTGATCAAAAAATTAAAAATTTAAAATCCTATTTAAATCAAAATTGTTTAGATCGAGTCATGATAGAAGTTGATGGGGGAGTAAAATTACATAATGCAAAACACGTTGTGGATTTAGGTGCAGACATACTGGTTGCTGGATCAGAAGTTTTTAAGTCTTCTGATCCTGTATCAACAATTAAAAAATTTTATAAACTAGCAAGTTAAATAAACATATTTATGAAAAATGCCAAAAACTCTTTTTCAGAGTTAAATAAAAAAGAAAAAGACATATTCACAATTTCAGTTATAAAAGGCTTAATTATGGATACAGTCAGAAATGCAAATTCTGGACATACAGGAGGTCCGATGAGCTCATCCGATTTTGCATATATACTTTTTAAAGAATATTTACATTTTAATCCAGATAACCCAAATTGGTTCAATAGAGACAGGTTCGTGTTGTCGGCAGGTCATGAATCTGCATTACAATATGTTTTGCTAACTTTAATGGGTTTTCTTAAGATTGAGGATTTAAAAAACTTTAGGCAATTACACAGCAGAACCCCAGGTCACCCAGAACTTGAAATAGATGGGGTTGAATGCACAACAGGACCATTGGGACAAGGATTTGGGATGAGCGTGGGAATGGCACTTGCAGAATCTTTTCTAAATCATAGTTTAAAATCCATTAACAAGAAAGCTTCAAGCTTAATTGATCATTATACCTATGTGATTGCTAGTGATGGGGACATGCAAGAGCCAATAACCTTAGGTTCCGCCTCACTTGCAGGGCATTTAAAATTATCCAAATTAATTGTGTTCTACGATGCTAATGATGCTCAAATTTCTGGCAAAGTAAGACGATCTGATTCAACGAATTATGAAAAAGTTTTTGAGGGTTTTGGTTGGAATGTTCAAAAAATTGACGGTCATAATCATGAGTCAATTCGCAAATCGATTGAAAAAGCTAAAATATCTGATTCACCTAGCTTGATTATTGGGACAACAATTATGGCGAAGGGTTGCTCTGAAATGGAAGGAGATCATAATACTCATGGTGCGCCTTTACCACAAGATGAAATCAATGCCACAAAAATAAAATTAGGGCTTCCATTAGATCCTTTTTACCTTCCTAAGGAAGTAATCCTTCATTTTAGAGCTAATTTTAAAATTCTTCAAGAATCCGTCAAAAAATGGGATCATGAATTATTAATTAGCAGAAGAAATAAGAACCTTAATAGATTTTGGTCAATTTCAATTGAAAATAATTTACCTAGTATAAATTATCCAAACTTTGAAAATGGATCTTCATTAGCAACTCGGAAAGCATTTGGCGCGACCTTAGATCATTTTTCAAAATCCATTCCAAATTTAATTGGCGGATCAGCAGATTTAGAACCCTCTAATTATACGGGAAATTTTGCCTCCACTTATGGTGATTATGGTAGTAAAAATAAAACAGGCCGAAATATTGCATTTGGAGTTCGAGAATTTCCCATGGCCGCTATAATGAATGGAGCATCTATACATGGAGGAGTCATTCCATTTGGAGGTACATTTTTAGTTTTTTCTGATTATGAAAGACCTGCTCTGAGGTTGGCTGCAATTCAAAAGATTAGAGTTGTCCATGAGTTCACCCACGATTCGTTCTTTGTTGGAGAAGATGGTCCAACTCATCAGCCTATTGAACATGCAATGGCTCTGAGAAGTATTCCTAATTTTAATATATTTAGACCTGGAGACGCAAAAGAGACCGCTGTTTGTTTTAAATTGGCACTAGAAAATCAAAGTACTCCATCGGCTTTATTGTTAACGAGGCAAGGTGTCCCAGTTTTGCAAAATGATTGTGATTTTATTGATGATGGTGTTCGAAAAGGTGCTTACGTAGTTCAGGATTGTGACATTTCTCCAGAAATAATCTTTATAGCAACTGGGTCAGAACTTTCTTTGGCTTTGAAAACTGCGGATTTAATGCCTGACAAAAGAATAAGGGTGGTTAGCATGCCATGTTTTGAAATATTTGATCAGCAATCCGATGTTTATAAAAATAACTTATTACCGCAAAGAGGAGCACTAAAGGTTACCTTTGAAGCTGGAATTTCTAGGGGATGGGAAAAATATCATGGTCCAAATGGTTTATCGATAAGCATTGATCATTATGGTTTGTCCGCTCCTTATGGAGATTTAGCTGAAGAATTTGGATTTACCTGTGAAAAAGTTGAAATGAAAATTAGAGAACATTTAAAGACATTATTATGAAGATTCATTTAGCAACTGACCACGCTGGATTAGAACTAAAAAATGCAATTAAAACATATCTTCAAAAAAAATATATTATTGTCGATCATGGAGCCTATGAATATGATGCCTTAGATGATTATCCAGATTTTATTTTTCCATGTGCATTAGCGGTATCTAAAGATATCTCAAGTCGAGGCATAATATTAGGGGGATCAGGTCAGGGAGAGGCCATGGCGGCAAATAGGATAAAAGGGGTTAGAGCAGCTGTATTTTACAATGGACCAATTGAGATTATTAAGTTGTCTAGGGAACACAATGATGCAAATATCTTATCACTTGGGGCCAGATTTATGAGTAAAAGTGAAATAATAAAGGTCATTGAACTTTGGTTGTCTGAGCCCTTTGCTGGTGGTCGTCATACTAGAAGAGTAAAAAAATTAGATAGTTAAATCATTTTCATTTAATGGAAAACCCAAGATTCTCGATCGTGGTTGTAATCATGTCTTTGTCTAACTTGTCACCTTGAATTATTACTTGCCCGGTCTCAAGATTTACGATTGTATTTTTAACCTCATCTATATTCTCTAAGCCATTTTCAACGCTCTGTTTGCAATGACTACATGTCATCCCTTTGACTATAAGAGATAACTTATCATTAAACTTATTATTTTCAGAAGAATTTGTCATGTTGATATTCCTGCCTTTGTTAAAGTAAGCATTAATCATTAATAATATAAATGAAACAGCTAAAATTGTAGAAAAATAATTTTGACCGTGATTATGGGAGTGATGATGCAAAGAGATTGGTAATTTAGTTTTAAGAAATAGATCAAAAACAATACCAAAAAAAACTGAAATAGTTGCAACTAAAAATAAGTATAAAAACATTACTTTCTTGCCTAGAATTTTTTTTACAACAGCGACTGAGGAGGCATTTGTCGCTGGTCCTGCCATTAGGAAAACAAATACAGCACCAGCAGAAACTCCTTTTGCCATAAGAGCAACTGCTATAGGAACAGAAGCAGTTGCACAAACATATATGGGTAATGAAATAAAGAGCATTAAAATGAAAACAAGATACTTACTATCCGAAAAATAGGTTGCAATGAAATCTGGGGGGATAACTAAACTGATGAGCGCTGCAACAGAGAGTCCCTGTAAAAGTGGCACCAGTATGTCCGATGGTAGCACTACAAAGCCGTAATTGAATCCAATCTTAAGTCTTTCTCTTAGATTTACTTTTTCCTCTTTTGAGTAATTTTCTGAAACATGATTATGAGATTCATCATCAAACCTGTTAACGACTAATCCACTTATTATTCCAGAAATAAAGGCTGCAAAAGGTCTGAAAATAGCAAAAACAGGACCCATCATACCATAAGTCATAAAAATACTATCAATTCCAGTTTGAGGTGTCGAGATTAAAAATGAGACTGTAGACCCCTTGGATGCCCCAGAATTTCTAATAGTTGATGCTACAGGAATAACTCCGCAAGAGCAAAGAGGTATTGGGATCCCCATTATTGTAGATTTAAAGATTGAGGATAAACTTTTTGAACCTATGTGTTTTAAAATAAATTTGCTATCAATAAAGATATAAATTAGGCCAGAAAAAAACATTCCTAATAGTAAGTAAGGTGCAGTTTCAAGGCATAAAGACCATAACTCTTTAAAAAATAGTATAATTAACTCTGATAGTTTGTTGC
>CACLYL010000021.1 GCA_902611135.1 uncultured Fidelibacterota bacterium
TTTTAAAATTATAAAATCATAAATGTTTGATCCACAACAAAGGCCAATTATGTCTGGTTTTTTAGTAATTATAGACCTCATTTTTTGTTCAAATTTAATTTGAGATACTCTTTTCAAGTAAAGATTATCATAATTGGTGATTCCGAGGTTAGGATATATTCCCCAAGATTTTCCCCACCCATCTTGAATAGTTTGTAATTCTTCAAATTTTGTATCTAAGCTGTTGCAATTATTTAAGAGTGCATTAACCTTTCTGGATCTAACAATTTTAATCACATCAAATAAACAATTACCATCCAATAGAGTTTTACTATCTTTTAAAATTAAACTAAGAAATATCTCAGCCTCTTTATTATATAAAATATCCAATGCCACTTTAATTTCATCCAGATTACCCATAGTCTCGATTAGGAATAAATCTATTCCTAATTCCAATAATTTGTCAACTAAATGACCATAATGATCATAAGCAATATTGTCTCCCGGGTACCTTTCTGGTTGATAACAATCATCTATTGTAGTAATAGAACCTGCTATTTTAATTTCGCCTCGAACTTCTTGTGCGCAATCTACAGCAGCCGTTAAACTTTTATCTGCACGCTCTTTTGCATTTATGCTGTCTAATCCACTTTTTTCGTAAGTCCAAGCAGTTGATCTAAAAGTATTTGTTGTTATGATGTCTGCGCCCTCATCTGCATAACTTTGGTGTATATTTGTAACAAGAGATGGATTTGATAAATTAGCTTCAGCAGACCACAAAGGTAAAGTAAACTTTACCCCTCTACTAACTAGTTCAGTACCCATTGAACCATCAAGTAATATTGGTTTTTTTATAATCACTCTTGTTAAACTTTGATAAAAAGAAGTACAAAAAAGTACTAAATAAAATTATGAGAAAACCGATTATAGTTTCGTAAAAAACATTATCCAGGCAATAATAAAGTATCCAAATATTTATTATCAAAAATACCATGGGCGTAAATGGATAACCCCATGTTTTATATGGTCTATGTAAACTTGGTTTTTTTATTCTTAAAACAAATAAAGATACCACGGTTAATATTGTAACTAAAATTAATGTAACTCCTGCATAAACCAATACTTGATTAAAAGATGAAGTGAATAAAAGTAATAATGAAAGAGCTAATTGAAAAATAAAAGCAGCTGTAGGAATCTTTTTAGAATTTTCATAACTAAAAAAAGAGATAATTGAATTATCTTCTCCCATAGCCTTGATTATTCTTGGTCCAATAAAAACATAGCTACTGATGGTTGACAAAAGCAATATTGAAATACCAATGCTAACAATAGTTGCACCAATTTTACCAAATATTGCAACACCTGCCAGGTATCCTATTTCCACCTTCCCAACCATATCTTTAATTGGTGTAGCAAGCAAAAATATATAATTAAGTAGTAGATATATTATCATTACAAAAATAATTGAGAATAACATTATTTTTGTTACATTTTTGCTAGGATTTTGAACTTCACTCACAAAATATATCACCGAATTCCACCCAGAATAGGAATATGAAACCCAAACGAGACTTACTGCAAAATTTGGACTAAAAAGGATAGAAATATCTCCAGTTTTTGGAAAAATTGATATGTTTTGGGAATTACTTGAAACGAAACCAAAAAAGATAAATGCTGTTATTAGAATAATCTTTAGCAAGGTTGATATATCTTGAAACTTTTTTCCTGCATTTAAACTGCTCATATGAATTAGATGAATGAATAAAATAACAATTATTGCTACATATGAAGCATTAATGTTCGGAAATATTGCTTTGAGGTAATTACCTAACGCTAAGGAAGCAAGAACCGCTGGAGCTGTGAAACCAACTGTTGCAGAAACTATTCCCGCTGAAAAACCTATACTTGGATGAAGAATTATACTTAGTAAGCGATATTCGCCGCCAGATTGTGGTAAAGCAGAACCTAATTCTCCGTAAGTAAAAGCACCACATAAAGATAAGATACCTCCGATAAACCATAACATTAATAATGGGAAGATAGATGTTATATCTAATAATTGATATCCCAAACTTGTAAAGACCCCGGTACCGATCATTGATGCGATCACGAATGCTATGGATGTTTTAAATGAAATTAAATCTTTAGCAAATAATTTTGGTTGCATATAGTTAGGATTTAAATACTTTTATTGCAAACAATATCCAACCAAAAATAAAACATAAACCACCAAATGGGGTAATGGCTCCAAACCAACGCAGATTTGTTAATACCAAAATATATAAGCTTCCGGAAAAAAGTAAAATACCAGATGTGAAAAGATATCCTATTATGCTTAATTTTAAATTGGGTACTACATATATCATTAAACCTAAAATTATTAATGCCAGAGAATGATAAATTTGATAACGAACTCCCGTTTCGAAAATTATTAAATCCTCATTAGATACTTTTGATTTTAAGCCATGTGCTCCAAAGGCTCCTATAGCCACTGCTAATGCCATTAAACAGGAACCTAATACTATCCAATCCTTCATAATTTTAAATTTTAGTCAAGTTTTACCGATACTAACTTTGATATACCTTTATTTTGCTGGGTTACTCCATAAAGGTAATCAGCCATTTCCATTGTAAGCTTATTGTGTGTAACAACAAGAAATTGGGTTTCAGTGCTGAAATTTTTCAAAACACGAGTAAACTTTCTAACGTTAACATCATCTAATGGAGCATCAATTTCATCCAGAATACAATAAGGACTCGGCTTTACTTGATAAATAGCAAATAATAATGCTATAGCAGTTAAGGCTTTTTCTCCACTAGAGAGTAGTCTTAAAGATACATTTCGTTTTCCTGGAGGCTGAGCAATAATACTAATATCAGAGTCTAGAGAATCATTACTTTCAATTAATTCTATTGAAGCTTTCCCACCCTCAAAAAACAATTGGAATAGACTCTCAAAATTACCTCTTATTTTTTCAAAGGTCTTTTTAAACCTAATTCTTGCTGTGCGATCAATTTCATCAATAGTATCACGGAGGTTCTTTTCTGCTAAAATCAAATCCTCTCTCTGCTCCAGCAATAATTTTAGTCGAGAATTATCCTCGTTAAATTGATCCTTTACTGCCATATTAACTGGTCCGATATTTTCGATACTTTTCTTTATTTTTTCTATATTATATAATAGCTCACTTTCTGTGGAATTTATGATAAACTCGGCTGGGAGGTCCTTGTCATACTTATCTCTAATCTTCTCAATAATCATCTCGATCTTTTGCTTGGATTGAAATGTTTGCAGTTCTGCTTGTTTAAGATCCTCGATTATCTTTTCTCTATTTTGCTGTTCTGAGATAATATTAGCTTGAATTTTTTCAATTAAGTGATATGAGTCTCTAATTACAGACTTTTTCAAGTCTAGAATTGAAGTATTTTTTTGAATTTTAGCACTAATTTCAATTAGTTCCTTTTCACTTTTAGAAACACTTTTAATAAAGTTTTTCTGTTCTTTTAAAGATTCTCTAAGCTCTCTTTTAATATCTATTTGCCTATTTTTTAATTCAATTAGTGTTTCACTTGATGAATCAATCTTAAAAATCAATTGATCTCTTTTATTTTTAAGATCAATCAATTTTATTCTAGCATCCTGAAAATCCAGTCTTATTCCACGTCTTCTCTCTCTCGCCATCTCTAAATTATTCGTTTTATCTTTTATATCAGTATCAATTGATATAAATAGTTTATCTGTCTTATCGATTTTTGGTTTAAGCTGATCATAGGATGATTTTGTTTTTTTGAACAGATCTTCAAGGTCTTCCAGTTCGATTTCTCTATTTTTTATTATCTGCAAACCTTGCATATGACTAGATTCGAATCTTATAATGTTGTTCTCATTATAGGCAAGTTCAGCATTTATTGATTTAAGCTCGTTCCTGATATATTCTAACTTTTTCTGTTTTTTAGATATATCAGATTCAATTTTATCTAAAGTATTTTGTATCTCACACTCAATATCTAAATTTTTTTCAATTTCTTGATTGAAAAGTTTAATCTTTTGATTTCTGCCCATAAGATGACCGTGCTCCGAGAATTGTCTATTTTTCAATATGAAATCCTCACCAAAAAAACTGCCATTTGAATCAACTAAATTCCACCCATTTAGCTCTTTATCTTGAGCGGCAAGTTTTAAATTTGTAACAATTAGTAGGTTCCCTAGTAAATATTCTGACAAACTTTTTAATAAATCACTTGTTTGTATTAAATCATTTGCTCGGCCAATGATTAATCTATTTTTTGGAGGATTCTTTAATTTGTATGTAAACCTCTTTGATTCATCTATCGGAATAATGGTAAAATCCCCAGCTTTGTTCTTTTTAGCTACATCCATGATATTAAGACCGTCACTTTTACTTTTAGCAATTAAACAATGAGAAAGGTCTCCAAGACCTATCTCTAATGCATTTTGATATTTTTGATCTACTTTAAACATATCAGCAACCGTGCCCAACACATCAGGAAACATTTCTGGATTCTCTAGAATAAATCTTGTGCCATCAGGAAATCCTTCCTTTGTCTCTATCAATTCACTATAAAACACTAATTGTGCTTTTAACGTTTTTAATTCTGCTTCAACTAAAAATTTTTCTTCAATAGACTTTTCTTTTTCATGGTTTAATTTTGCCAGTTTATTATCAATATCAACTGATCTATTTTTACGGTTATCAATCTTCTTTTGGATTTTTTCCCTTTGAGTTTTCAACTTGGTTAGATTTTCAATAAACTCCATATTTGATTGATCTGTTTTAAAAATAGTATTTTTTAGTTTCTTAATTTCTTCTCTTTTATCTTCTAATAATGCCTTTTCTCTATCAAATAAAGACTTGTTTTCTCCAAATTTTCTTTGTTCCTTAAAGCGTTTTTCTAATAAACTATCTAAATCGGATCTATGTTCTTTGAATTCAGTTTCTTTTTTATCTAAAACGGTTTTTAATTTCTCAAAAGATTTTTCTTGTTCAAAAAAAGTAGGTAATAATGCCTTTAAATTTTTCTCATAATCTATTTTTAAATTTTGAATCGTTTCTATTTTTGTTTCATTTTGCACCCTTTCCCTTTTAAAACGCTCAATATTTAAAATGGCAGCTCTCTTTTTTTCAGATAAAGCTATTATCTGCCCCCTAATAGTTTCCCTTTTATTGATTAAACCTTTATTAACTTTTTCTGTACCATCTAACTCTTTTTCTTGCTGATTATAAATTTTTTTGGCACTTAAAAGTTCCTTTTCAAATTGTTCTTTTTTATCAATTTTAGAGTTAAGTATTTGATTAAACTGATCTATTTTAGTTTTTAAAGGAACTAAAGATAGTTCTAATCTTTGCCGCTGTAAATAAGCCATTTCAAAGTCATAATTCTCAAGCGTTTTAGATAATTTAGAGTGTCTTTTGTAACGTTTTAACTGGAGGTCTAGAGATTTTACTTTTTGTTCAACTTCGTATATAATATCATCTACTCTTTCAATATCTAACTGAGTCCTATCAAATCTTTTAATTGTCGATTTCCTCTGCATACGATATTTATGAATACCGGAAGCCTCCTCAAACATCTTTCTTCTATCATCCCCATTTTCTGAAAGAATTTGTTCAATCATTTTAAGTTCAATTACTGAATAGGCATCTGCTCCCATGCCGGTATCAATAAATAAATCTGAAATATCCTTTAGCCTACATTGAGTTTTATTTAAAAAATATTCCGACACTCCATCTCGGTATATCCGTCTAGAGATTTCAATATCATCATAATCTATAGGAAGTTTACCCGCATTATTATTTACTGTCATTGTTACTTGACAAACACTCAAAGGTTTTAATGATCGAGCTCCATTAAAAATAACATCTTCCATTTTATCACTTCTCAAAATACTATATTTTTGTTCGCCTAAAACCCACCTCACTGCATCTACAATGTTAGTTTTACCACTACCATTCGGACCAACAACAGCCGTAATACCTGGTCCTAATTTTATAATTTCTTTTTTTGCAAAAGACTTAAAGCCATGGATTTTTATTTCTGAAATATACATTTTATAATTTTATAGGATTGAATTTATTGAATTTCAATATTAATTACATAATTTTAAAAGTAGTGCTTTAAATAGATTTCATTTAATACCAACAATTAGACCTCCAGATACTGCAAAAATAATTGCTATCCATTTTTGTTTCGTCATCGATTCCTTTAAAAATATAGATGCAAGAATAATTATCATGATAGTTGATAACTCATTGTAAATAGCAGCTCTACTGGCTAAAGTATATTTAAATCCGGATAGCCAAAATATTACAGATAAATAAGTACCCAATATTGAACCAGAGATAACATACCAATTACTAAATCCATCACTAAAGGTTTTTCTGATAATTGATAAACCTTGAGTGCAATATATATATATCAATGTAATAAATAGACCTGTCCCAAAACGTAAAAGAGCTATGGAAACAACATTATGATTTTCCATTATTGGTTTCACCATTAATACCGATATTGCTGTAAAAACTTGAGCGAGAATTCCTAACGTAACCGCTTTTACGAACAATTTAGACTTTTTTAGTTCTTGTTTTTTATAAACACCAATGAAAATCGCAAAACATATCAAAGCACCACCCACTATAGCTTTCCTCGTAATTTGTTCACCAAAAAAAAAGGTTTGCGATAAGAAAGATACTCGGAACATAGATTGTTGCTAAAATTGCAGAAACCCCTGAGCCAACAATGCTGAGGGACTTTAAAAAAAATAAATCGCCTATGGCAACTCCTAACATTCCGCTTATTATTAATGTAGCTATTTCACTTTTAGTAAAATCTAAAAAGGATATATCAATAAGAATTATGGTAATAGTAAAACCAATAACACCTATTATGTTCTTTATTAAACTTATTTGCAAACTAGTAAGTGATTTTCCTGATAATTCGAATAGGATTACTGCGGATGACCAACAAAAAGCAGTTAAAACAGCAAATATATCACCTAAGTTAAAATTCAATTTTATTTCCTATTTTAAATTAAGCCCTAGAAAGACTGTCGAAACTTATATTTATTTTTTTTTGGAACCTCATTTTGAATTATTTTATAGTAATTATTCGGCTCCATGTTTATAAGCGTTTGGGTATTACTTCCAAACCAACTAATCTCTAAAGATATAATTTTATTATCTTTTTCAATTCCAAATACAATTCTTTTATCATTGGAGGTTAAATAGCTACTTGCAGGGTTTATCCACGCTATCTGAGTACCTGATTTTGATTTAAGAGTTAATTTAGTTCCTATTGCATCTCTATTACAATCAACACCCTCTAATTCTAAACCAATCCAATTATTTGATGGATCACCAACATTATACATTAATGAGGCCGATTGATTATTATTTGATACGATATAATCAATATCACCATCATTATCAATATCACCAAAGGCAGATCCTCGACTAACGGCTTTTTGAGTCAAATCACCTCCAATATCATAGGTTTTATCTTCAAAAGTAAAATTTTTTTTATTCATATAAACCTGGTTATGTTGAGCATGCTGATATTTTTTATTTATCAGGTTTATGTTACTAATAACATGTCCGTTTGCAACGAAAATGTCTAACCAGCCATCAAGGTTCAGATCAATGAATTTAGTACCAAATGCCAAAAATGGAATACTTGGCTTACCTAACCCAGTTTCCATTGTGGCATCAGTAAAGTACCCTAATCCCTGGTTTTCATAAAGAGTATTTGTTTCTCCTGTAAAATGGGTTACGAAAATATCCAACCAGCCATCGCGATTAAAGTCACCAAAATCGACTCCCATACCTGCCTCAGCCAACCCGTCTCCATTATATCCAACTCCCATGGCTAATGCCTTTTCCACAAAGCGCCCTTTTCCATTATTTATAAATAGTAAATTCATTTCCTTATCATTAGCCACATAAATATCCATATCCCCATCATTATCAACATCTCCAGGGACCACTCCAAGACCTTTGTATTGTACTCTATTAATACCCGAGCGACTTGATCTATCAATGAAAATACCTTTATTATTATAAAAAAACTTGTCTGCCTCACCAAAAAAGTTATCCGGATCGCAGTAGGATCGAACATGTGTTTTACCATGATCTGGTGTGTGCATTCTTCCAATACACTCAGGATTCTCATCTGTAGAATATTGAACATAATTCGTTACATATAGATCTAACCACCCATCATTATCACTATCGAAAAAAGCAGCACTTGCTCCCATCTCTTTATTTTCTATACCTAGCTCTTTTGTAACATCTTTAAATGTGCCATCGCCCTCATTTAGGTAAAACACATCATGCCCAAAATTTGTAACATATAAATCAGTATCTCCATCATTATCAAAATCTGCGCAAGCGCATCCCATGCTGTAACTCTTATCACCAACACCGGCATTTTGAGTAACATCTACCCAGCTCGTACCATCATTTCTATAGAGTTTATTTTCGAGTACTTTGTCTTTTTTCCAGCCCGGCAATGGTGCCCCTTGAGGAAAGTAAGCATCCAAATCACCATCATTGTCATAATCGATTAAGCATATACCTGATCCCATTGATTCTACATAATAGTATTCACCAGCGCCACCATGATCATGAATAAAGTTTAGAGAATGCTCAGCAGAATAATCTTTAAATGAGATATTTTTGCAATGACCTAATGAAAACACAAAATGAAATATTAAGAAATAAGTCATTCTGAATGGTTACTACTTTAATACTAAGGTGTTTTTATATAGCGATTTATTTTCAACTATATAAATTGTTTGATTACACTTTATTGTTTTATAGGACTCTTTGATCCCACTAGGCCAATATATCTCTATTTTGTCAATATATTTTGCCTTGCCTAAGCCAAAGTATATCTCTTGAGCATTGTTCCCAAAGTAACCCTCTCCAGATGATAAGCTCTTTTTTTGTTTAACCTCATTAGTTTCTACAATTAAAAATGTTCCATATCCATCACGATTTGACTTTGTGCCTTCCAAACGAACCTTTAACCAGTTATTACTTTTGCTACTTTTATTTTGGAATAAAATGCCTTTTCCTTGATTTTCATCGCTTATGATATTCCCTTTTCCATCTTCAATTTGTTGACCATTCACCGTAACATAAATATCAACTCGGCCGTCGTTATCAAAGTCTGCAAAGAGAGCACTTCTATGTATCCGTTTACCTAAATCAAAAATCCCAGAAATTTTGGTAATATCGGTATAATTTCCTAAACCATTATTCTGGAACAAAAGGTTTGACTGGCGATTATCACCGCTAACTGAATTTAAGTGACCTGATGCGAAAAATAAATCTAGATCTAGATCATTATCAAAATCAAAAAGACCAGCTCCCCAACTAATCTTTGGCCATGTCAATTTTTGTAATTGTGGCGAGTCAAAATCATGCATAAAAATAGAATTTCTTAGAGTACCATCATTACTGGTTGTATTATCAATTTGATAAGCAACTGTATTAACCTCAGATGCATAATTAGTATAAATAATATCAGTTAAACCATCCAAGTTAATATCACCAATTGCAATGCCCATACTTCCATCGGTAGTCCCGAGCCCGCTTGGTCCAGAAAATTGTTTAAAAGATCCATCTCCTCTATTTAGGTAAAAACCGTTTGCATCCGTATCATTTGCTACAAATAAATCTGGAAATCCATCTTCATTAAAATCATGAAATATCACTTGCATTGATTTTCTTGATGCATCTTTTAACGTTTTAATTCTTTCAGTTACATTATAAAATATTCCGTTCCCATTATTTTCATATAGTGTATTTGGTAATCCTCCAAAGTCCATAGGAAAACGAAGACTTGTATCTTTTGGCCGGCGAGAAAAGTCCACATAACCAGCAACATACAAATCTAAATCACCATCTAAATCATAATCACCCCAAGCTGCTCCTCCATACCACCAGTCATTTACACCTTCAGGGAATGACTTTTCAGTAACATCTATAAATGTGCCATTTTGATTATTCTTGTATAATTTAAAATTTCCATAATTGGTTACAAGTAGATCTGAATATCCATCATTATTATAATCAGCAACAGATGCAGCCATTCCCTCACCATTATCCTCAAGACCTGTATTTAAAACTCTAGAAAATTTTCCTTTACCATCATTTTTAAATAGTATATTAGTTATATTTTCCTCCCCTTGACAATTTACTAGATATAAATCCCAATCGCCATCTTCATCATAATCTATCCAAGCACCTCCGGAGCCGTTCATTTTAATTAGATGAACATTTGCAAATTCATCTAAGGTTAATAGCCTGCCATTGGAGTTCCAAAACTCCTTTTCTTGATCAAAGACAAGACTTAATTCCTCGTTAGTTGCGCTTCCTACAACCGTCGGACCAATCTCGCACCATCTTGGTCTTGGTGCAAAATGGATAAAATCAATTCCTGAATCTAATGTTCTATCTTCAAATCTGATTTGAGCATTAATTTCCACAAATAAAAATGCAAAAAGGAGTAGATAATCAAAATAAATTTCATAGAAAGTCTTAATTAAAAACATCTAATTAGTAACTTATAATCATTTTGTTAAAGGTGCTATTATCAACTTGTCTTGTATTATACATTTTTTGATACTCTAGTAAATCTTTTTCTTTTGGGTATCTATTTAAGGCCCCCTCAGGATAAGAGCTCATACCATGAAAAGGAAGCGGTGCAACCGTTTTCCCATAAGCCGTATTCAAGTCACCATCTTTTAACCAACCATCATTGTAAAAGATAAATTCTCTTTTCCAATCCTTTTTTAAACTTGGCTGCTTTAATGCATCAAACTCCAAACTAAGCTCATCTCCTGAATTCATGATCACATATTTATTATCAGAATCTAACAACAGCGGCAGTGTATTTCCATATTTAGTATAGTTCCCAACTAGATCCCTCCATTTTTTATTCTTATCTATGTTGTAGTATTCTGGAAAGTGTGGACTGCTATAATTTTTCTTTTTAAGTTTTGAAAAGCCTCGAAAGTGTAGATTGGCTGATATTGGTTTCAATCTTGATAACTTAATATTAGTTTTTGAGGAATTATTTGCCATAAATATTTGATCCCAATAGATTTGCATATTTGTTCGAATGCGAACCTGATAATTATCTACTAAAAACTTGTCTGTCATATCGATAATCATAGTTTTATTCTTTCCTTTAGGAAAACCAATATTTTCAATGACTGTTACCCATTGATGATATTTGTTTTTAACCTGAATAAAAGGAAATATCAATTTAAGACTATCGTTTTGAGATAAATTAACATTTATACTTGCATCGGTAGGAAACAACCAACCATTCAAAAACAAGTATAAGGAGTCCTCTGTATTTAAATTTTGAAAATCAATTATTATATCATGAGTTTTTGTTACGCCCTGAAATTGATCCATTTTAATATTTGAAACGTAAATTTGATCTAGCTTAGTAATTCTATCCAAAATATCTTGATCATTATCATCTTTAGCTGAAACCGGTAAAAATTTCTTTTCAACAACAAATATCCTAAGAGGGTTGAATGGTGGAGGTGTAAACGTCTCATCAATATATAATTTTACCGAATCAGGATGATCAACCACAAGAAGTTCTACCTTATCAAGATAGGGAGTTTCCCACAGCTCAGTAGTAAATTTGAGCGAGTACTTTCCATTTTTTGATTCAAGCAGGTTGCTTGGGATTTTAAGATATTCATCTGTTGAATTTGGAAATGCATAAAGAGGTTCTCCAGCCATAATACCTAGGGGCATTCCAAGTGCACTTGGCCATAAGACATCCGTGGCAAATTGATAACTATCACCATTCCAAACAAATAAATAGGGACATGAACCTTTTAGAATTTGTTTCTCTAAGATGATCTGATTTCGTTTCAGTTTTAGATTATTTTGTGGAACTCCATTACTCCAGGTTACTCTCATAACATCTACAATTTTATTATTGCCCAATCCAAAATGCGCAATAGAGCTATTCATGTATTGGCTTTGATATAGCATCCCAGATTTAATTTCAATGTTTGATCCAATTCCAAAAAAGTTATTTTTACCCGACCCAGTCCTCAATCCAGCCAACCTTACTTTAAAATAATTATTAAGATTTCCACCTTCATTTTTAAATAGTTTTAATTCTCCATCCTCTGTTATAATCAAGATATCTAAATCTCCATCATTTTCAATATCAAATATCTCAACTTTCTTAATTACTTTATGAATAGGCGGAAGTATTGTTGCCAAATCTTTAAATGACCCATTTTGATCATTATGAAGTAATAACATATTTCCATTTTTATGCTCTATTGATTTATTTTCACCAACAATAACTAAATCTTTGTATCCATCATTGTCAAAATCGAAAAATTTAAAATCGTATCCATTAATTTTTGAAATTTTGTTTTTCAATTTTTCCCATTTTTCATCCAATATAAAAGTTCCATCCTCCAAATTTTTGTATAAAAAATGGTTCCCATCATTGATACTTGATATAAAAATATCAGCATAACCATCATTATTAAAATCAGCATTTCCAATATTCCCTGGTTGATTAATATTTACCAATCCATTTTTTACTACTTTTTTGAACAATCCTCCCCTTTGGTTCTCATATAAAATACCTCTACCATTTTGTTTTACAATTAATGCATCAATGTCTCCATCATTATTAAAGTCAGCATGTGTAATGAACTGATTTTCTTCTTGATTTACTTCATAATCAAAAATTTTAGTTAAAGAATTAAACCTCCCATCAAAGGTATTTTGAAAACCAATTATTTGTTCTCCATTTATCACAAAAAAATCAAGGTCTCCCTCAATATCAAAATCAAAAAAAGTAACATCTGATAATTTGGAAAAATCAGATGTTATACTCTTTTTATTCTCAAACTGATAATTACCGATATTTTTCAAAATATCAATTTTATCTTCCTTGAATAAAAACACATCAATGTAGCCATCATTGTTATAATCAAATGATAAAATCCTTTTATTTTGACTAACAGTTTCTGAATCTTTTTTAATAAACAGGGTCTCAAATGAACCATCTTTACTAACAAACATATATTGATAATTTTTCTTTTCAATTTCGTTCCATTTTGATAGGAAAATGTCTATGTCTCCATCAATATCATAATCAGCTAAGCTGGTTATTAATGGTATGGTTTCGTTTTTTAAAACCGGATCTTTTGCATCATGGAAATTATCTACTCTGTCTAATATATTGAATTCAATAAATTTGACATAAGGCTGGTTATTCTTAGTCAATGAATTACTTTTGGGTTTGTATCTAAACCTAACAATTGGTGACCCATTAAGGGGCCCTGTTGTACCCTTAAGCTCCTCCATGTCAGCTTGATAGAATTTATTGGGCTTGACTAGATTTCTAAAAATTACAGCGCTTACTTTAGCCTTGTTCAATTTCTCAGTTTCTAATTCGTCTATAATAACGTTTAAAAAATTTTCAGCATCATTTGATAATTTAGGCATAATCTGTTGAAGAACTCTTATTTGGTTAAGGGCAAGATATGTCTTTCCATCAGAAATTAAATTATCAATATAATCCAACTGTGAAACAACATTATTTGGGATTTGTTGGATTATCTTTGTTAAAAATTCCTGATTTTGAGCATTAGAGTTACCTTTTTTATTTTTTCGGGAAAGTTGAAAAAGTTTATATAGCGTTGGTATGTGATTAGGAAATTTCCTTGTATTAATTTTTAGAACCTTATTCGCTAAAGAATCGTTATTTACAAGCTCATAGTACAATACTAATAAATTTCTTATATTTGGATTATCTGAACCTAGATCAATTGCCTTTTTAATAAGTGGCTCTGCCAAGTCATAATTTTCGTCTAAATTTAAATAAGCCAATCCAAGATTTGCATAACCTAACGGTTCATTTGGTGCTAACTCAATTAGAACTTTAAATACATTGATGGCCTCAGTAAAGTTTTCTTCCTCTATATAAGCTACTCCTAAATTTCTTAAAGAAACCATTTTCTCATATTCACCAAAGTCATAGGCTACTTGTTTTTGACAACTTAAAATAATTAATAAAAATGTTAACATAAAAAACATATTAAAAGTTTTCATATTAGTAACTTTTAAAAAAATTTTAATACTCATCAATTCCATCGATTGACCCATTTAGATTATAGTAAACCCATTTGCCAAACTGATTTCCTTCTTTATTTATCCCTTCTTCCTTTTTATTGCCATTTTCGTACCAGGCGACTGATGGTCCATTTGGTTTTCCATTGCTAAATGTGACCTCAGATTTTTTATTCCCATTTTTATACCATAATGTATGCATACCCTCAGGTTTTTTTCTGATGTAATACCCTTGTCCTTTTTTATTTCCATTTTCATACCAGCTGGTCCAAAACCCCTTTGAGGTACCTTCTTCTTTTTTTTGACCATTTTCATACCACTCAGTTCTTAGGCCACTTATATTTCCTATAGTAAACTTTGCTTTTGACTTGATTTCTCCACTAGAATACCATTGTATATGTATACCATCCTCTCTACCATGAATATATCTTCCCTCAGCCTTTTTATTACCATTACTAAACCAGCTAGTCCACAAACCATTTAATTTATTTTTTTTAAAAGAACCCTGTTCTTTCCTTGTTCCATTTTCATACCACTCACTTCTAACTCCATGAGACTCGCCATTGAGAAATTCTCCTACGAGCTTTATATTTTGATTTTCATACCATAATATCCATTTTCCGTTCGATTTTCCATTTATATAGTTTTCCTCACTTTTCTTATCTCCTGAAGCAAACCAATATTTCCATAGTCCATCTTTTTGACCATTTAATAGATGCCCAGATTCCTTTTTTGTACCATCATTATAAAAACTATTTACAAACCCCGTGTATTTTAAATTAGTATTTTTATCATAAAAGACATTTTCTTTTAAATAAAGATCTAAATCGAGGTTAACTGAATCCTCCTCACAACTAAAGATTAGAAATAAAAGAAAAATATAAAATGGATAATTCCAAATTTCAATTAATCTATTATACATTTTACCCTGGAGGCCAACTTAATTGTCTATTTGCAAGGAGATGTAAATGAATATGGTAAATTGTTTGACCTCCAAAATTATTACAATTAAATACAGTTCTATATCCATCATTAGATACTTTGAACTTCTTAGCAAGCATGGATGCAGTAAAAATCAAATTCCCAATAAGGGGGGAATGCTTTTCTTTTAAATCATTCAATGTTGCTAAATGAATTTTAGGTATAACAAGGATATGTAGCGGCGCTTGAGGATTAATATCGTCAAAGGCTAAAATATCTGAATTTTCAAAATGAATATTTACTTTGAGTTCTTTTTTAATAATCTTGCAAAATAAACAGTCAATCATATTAGAGGATTGATTCATTAATTATTGATAGCATATGTAAAATAGCAGTTTCAGATCTCAAGATACGTTTACCAAGGTTACAAAAGTTTAAATTATCTCTTTTCATAAGCTCTATTTCATTGGGCGAAAAACCACCTTCTGGTCCTACAATTATAAAAAAACCAGTTTTAAAATCCAAATCGTAATCATAAATCTTTTTTTTTGAGTTTATCATACCTACTAGAACTAACTTTTCAATTTTTTTTAAAAGTTCTACTAAAGTAATTGGTTCACACAAAATAGGAAACCGACTTCTTTTACACTGTTTTGAGGCAGACTTGATTATTTTTTTCATTCTTGAATGATTGACATTCTTTTTAATTCCTCGATCAAATAATATTGGATAAATTTTATTAACACCTAATTCAGTTGCTTTCTCAATAATAAACTCAAACCTATTATTCCTAATTATAGGGATACCAATTTCAAGTGGAATCTTGTTCTCACCTACATTTGAAATGGAATGTACAATAATACCTTTTATATTATTCTTGTTTATTTCTTTTACTCTACCTTGGTATGCATTCCCCAAACCATCCAATAGTGTAATTTCAGAACTCTTCGATAATCTTAATACTCGATATGCATGAATAAATTCGGCATCCTTTATCTCAAAAGTATTATTCCGAATTCCATTTGGATCTACATAAAAAGCTCTACTGGGAATCACTTTAAGGATCTTATGAAAGCAATATGAATTAACAATCCTTTAACAAGGTCTGAACTAATACTTGGATCTGAGGGTAAAACTTCATACCCTACTGATGCAGAAACATATGAACTTGAGACATATTTGAAATCAATACCACAACCAAAATAGCCACCTGGTGAAATTTTGAAAGTAGGATTTGACCATCTCTGAGAAAAACTCCCAGAGTCATTACCATCTAAAATAAATACTAAACCTGCCCTAGAAGTTAAAAATGGAAGAAAATTGTTTTCAATTTTATCCTTGAAAGGATAGTAATTGATGCCAAGAAAGAGAGGGCATAAAAGTAAGCTCTTTCCACTAATAGATTGATATGTTCCAGTGTAATAATCATAAAACACAGTCTCATTTTCTCCTTTTACATCGTAAAATCTTAGTTCGAGGTTTAGTCCAATTGGTTTTTCATTATCTAAATATTGCCTAATTAAAAAAACACCAGATCCTCTTGAACCTATATCTAATCCAAAACCATTTGAAACGTTATCAAAATTTGCACCTAATAAATTTGACATTATAAAAGGTAAAATGATTTTCATAAAAGAATTACATTGAAATCTATTTCTCTTCAAACTCAGCATCTAAAATTTTTGATTTGTTAATCCTCGACCTAAAATTTCGTCTTTGATTAATATTTTCATTTTTCTTTTTTAAGTTAAAAAAAACCAGGGCAATTGGTAGCAAAGTTTTTATTATAAAATAAAGAAGAATTGAAATTAAGAAATAAGCCATTATAAGTTACTTGATGGATTAAAATATTTTGTTCCAACTACAGGTTTACGTATGAAGTTAATTATCTCATTAAAGTCATTTTCATTCTTAACAAAATCAATGTTATCAGTATTGATAATTACTAGCGGCGTTTCTTGATATCGAAAAAAGTATTCAGTATAGACCTGACTAAGCGCGTCAATATAATCACTCGTAATATCCTTTTCTATAGACCTACCTCTTTCAATAATTTTATTCATGATAGAAGAGGTGCTACCCTGTAAATATATGACTAAATCTGGTTTTATAATATTTTTTTCTAATAAATTGGCAACAGTATCATATAGTTCGATTTCTTTTTCATTTAAATTTAACGAGGCAAATAATCTATCTTTGATAAACATATAATCTGCAATAACCAAATTTTGAAACATATCAACTTGTCTTAGTTCATGTTGCTGTCTGTATCTTTGTAGAAGAAAAAAGAGTTGAGTTTGAAATGCATATCTTTCAGGATCTTTATAAAACTCAGATAGAAATGGATTTTCCTCAAATTCCTCCAAAACTAATCTAGCGCCCAGTTTTTCTGCAATAAGTTTAGACAAGCTTGTTTTTCCAACTCCTATTGGTCCCTCTATTGCAATGTAATATAAACTTTTCATGCTTGAGATTTGATTAAATGTAAATTTACATTTGACTTATCAACACAATTTTGGACAAGTTCTTTTATGTAGATGTTTGTGTTGGGCACTTTAAAATCGGGCTCTATCTCTTGTAGGGGAATCAAAACAAATTTTCGAAATTGAAAACTCGGGTGAGGGATTTTTAATTCTTCTGTTTCTATATTTGAATTACCGAAAAATATAATATCAATATCAATAATCCTAGGTTGGTTGTTTTTTTTTGATACTTTTTTACCTAACATTTTTTCAATTTTTTTAATTACATCAAAAAAGATAAATGGTTTCATTGTTGTTTCGCACCTCACAACAGAATTTAAAAAATCTGGTTGATCTGTATTATATAACGGATCAGTTTTATAATATGCCGAACTGGCAACATTATATATATCATATTGATAAAATAGAGCCATAGTAGCTTGAGCTAAATTAGATTCTCGATCGCCAATATTTGATCCTAATGATAAATATACCTTTTCCAATTTACTTTTCTCTTAGTATTTCAACTTCCACTGTTTCAAAGTTTGCTTGAATTGGAGCATGTGGTTTTCGTATCCTTAATTTCACAGATTCTATCAAAAAGTTATTTAATAGATTATCACAAATTTTTTCTGCTAAAGTTTCAATTAAATTACACCTTTTTTCATTGAAAATTTTTTGAATAACCCGAATGATTTCTGAATAGTCAATAGTTTTTTTTAAATCATCTGTATCCTGTAATATTGATAAGTCTTTAAAAATTTCTACATCAATTTCAAATGTACCAGGCTTCTCTTTCTCAAAATCATACACACCATGATTCCCCGGTATTTTTAAATTTAAAATACTTATTTTATCCATTTATTTAATTAATTGAACCTTTTGATCATAGGAATATATCCCGGCATTTAGTTGAATGAGGTATATTCCAGAAGCAATATTCTTTGAATCCCATGAAATTTTATTTAATCCAGGAAGTGATTTAAGATATAAGATATCATCTACTAATTTACCTTTAATATCGTATACTTTTATATAAGAATTAATTTGGCCAAGATTCTCTGGAATATAAAAAGAAATAAAGGTAGAGGAATTAAATGGATTAGGGTATGCAGGATATAAAATTATATCGCTCTGCTCGGGTGTTACATCTGGTAGAAAAAGATATTCTACCTCTTTTAAAATCCAGTTATCTGGATCAAACTTTAAGTCTACTACCGAATTTGAGAAAAACCCTAAGTTAAATTGTTGATATTCACTCGTATTTTCTAACACAAATTTTATCGAATCCTGTGTAGTAATAACGTAGATAGGAATTGGCATATTAAAATATTGCCAATTTTGTTGTTGATAAATATCAACAATTAGCTCATTATCCTCATTCAATTCCCATGAAACACCATATTTAGGATAATACGAACCATATATCCACTGATTAAAAAAGTCTTCTAAATCCAAACCAGATTCAACTTCACATACCTTTTTAAAATCTTCAGTTGTTGCAGAGTTATATGCCAGTGTATCATTACTTCCATATGATTTCAAGGTTTGAAAAAATGAGCTATCTCCCATAACACCTCTGAGCATATGAACAACCCAACCTGCTTTGTTATAAGTCAGATTTAAATTAAAGATTTCACTAACATTACTAGTATTCTCAACGTATACAGTTCCTGGTCCATAGTAAGCATGATTAACCCAGTAACTTTTATATGCTTCAAAACCATTATGTTCCTCCTCCCATAAAGCTTCTGAAAACCTCGCAAATCCTTCATTTAACCATATATGCTCAAAACTATTACATGTAACTAAATTTCCCCACCATTGATGACCTAATTCATGAGCTATTAACCATTGGGAATATCCACCCATGCTAGATATTGTCTGATGTTCCATTCCCCCGCCTCTTCCAAATTCAACATGACCATATTTTTCATTTATAAAAGGATATTCTCCAAATCGATTTTCAAATAATGACATCATACTTGCTGTAAGCTGATAATTTTGAAAAACAATATCATAATGATCAGGATAAACATAATGAACAATAGGCATTGTGTCTCCATTTACTGATACATATTCATTTGTCCACATTTCATAAGGGTATGTCGTAATTGATACTAAATAAGTCGTAATAGGATATCTTTCTTTCCAAAAATATCGTTTTAAGCCATTATCAAGCTCTGTTTCCTCAACTAATATTCCATTTGAAACAACAATTTGATCCTCCACCATTGTAACAATAATGTCAACAGAATCCGCCTTATCAGCAGGGTCATCCTTACACGGCCACCAACTTCTCGATCCAAATGGCTCAGATAAGGTCCATACATGAGGAATATTATTATGTGAGTCAAAATTAAATGAACCAAATCCAGTTGGAGTGGGATTCCCATTATAAAATATTTCTATTTCAAATTCATACCCATCTTGGACAATAACATCAGGTGAAGCTATCTTTATAAGGCTATTTTCATGTTCAAAACTAACTACATTTTGCTGTAATTTTATCGAATCAACAGTCATTTGATTTGAAAAATCAAATTCTAAGAATTCAGGCTGTAGAGATCCAACTGTCCCATTTATTGTAACAGATCCTGTTATGGTTTCAATTTCGACATCGATGAAAAGGTTTAATTTATAATAGCTAATGTCCATCAAGGACTGATTATATGTTACGGAAGAATTATGCTCCATATTTTTCATTACTGACCTTGTAAAAGAGCATTTGAAATCCTTATCATTTGGATTCTGACTAAAAAGGATTGTTGCAAATATTAAAACTAGAAATCTAATTGACTTAAAATGTATCAAAAAATTAAAAGCAGGAACTGAATTGATTAAATGCGAGATATGGTAATAAAATATACAAGAAAGTATCTCTTACTAGATAAAAGAGAACTATTGCAATGATAACTGACCAACCTTTCTTTTTAAGTAAAACTTTAAGCCCTTCATTTTTATAAATTGCTAACCACTGATTTAAAAATGGTGGTTTATGAAAACCCATTATCAGTTTTCCGGCTTTATCTTATCGAATTGTAAATTTTCATACTTTTCCCACATATTATTGCCAGAGGCCTCTGCGAAACGAATTGAAAACTCTAATGCTTCATAAAAGGGCCTATTTGCATATTCACCATGAGAATAAAATTCATTTATCCATTGAACCATTTCGGATAGCTCTACCTTATCTAGACGGTCAAAAATTCCATAGACTAATTCTGCTCTGTTGTTGTAATACCATTCAGTTATTCCTCCATATCCAACTTTATTTTGTAAATCAGTATGAGTCTCATAGACCTGAGTTAAATATGAAAAAAGAAAAGTTTCTTTTTCTTCATTGGATAATGTTTTCCAGTAAGGAACTACGGGAGAAATTCTGCCAGAATTATCTTGCCCAAGAATGTATGAGAGCATTAGTATTACTTTTAAAATTTTCATTTATGACTCAATATCTAATATGTTATAAATAAATCGCATGTTAATTATACTATCCTACAGTTATTCATAACAATGCTAAACTTCTTTGATATCTACCCAATCTCCATTCGCTTTTATTAAATTAATAAGTGCATCTAATGCATCGGATTCATCGATGTTAGTTTTGATAACTTTTTGTCCTTTATATAGCGCGATTTTTCCTGTTCCAATCCCAACATATCCATAATCTGCATCGGCCATTTCACCAGGCCCATTAACAACACAACCCATAATACCAATTTTAACTCCCTTAAGATGGTTGGTTTCTGATCTGATTTTTTGAGTAGTCTGCTGAAGATCAAATAACGTTCGTCCACAAGATGGGCAAGATATATACTCTGTTTTTGAAATACGAGACCTACAAGCTTGGAGAATTCCAAATGCAAGTTGGTTGTTGAAGGAATTACCCTCATTTGACTTTATCCACAAACCGTCACCAAATCCATCAATAAGTATACCTCCAAAATCAGATGATGCATTAATCATCAATTGAGTTTTATCGCCCTGATTATAAGATTTCTTTAATAGA